>JBFMHL010000120.1:0-2071 GCA_040753055.1 Thermodesulfobacteriota bacterium
GTTTGTCCCCCCTCCCCCACGAAAAAAGGTGCAGTTGCCGTTCGCAGTTAATCTTTTTGCCGTTCGCAGTTCGCCTTTACCTTTATCTGTAGTCCTTGGGTTGGTAGCGGGGGCCGGTGATGGCCAGGGGGGAGACCTTGGCCAGCATGCGGCCCAGGCCCAGGCCCATCTTGGCCACGGAGGAGCCTTCGGCGCCCATCACCTCCGCGTAGCGGTCGGCCACGAAGTCCAGGATGGTGGAGGAGGGCGGCTTGTGGCCCTTGCGTTCCCGCAAGGTCATGGCGTGGGTCTTTTCGCACTTTACGACGCAGAGGCCGCAGCCGATGCAGCGGGCGTAATCGATCTTCGCTTTCTTGGCTTCCTTGTCCACGGTGATGGCGTCCATGGGGCAGATCTTGGCGCATTTGCGGCAGCCTATGCAGGCGGCTTCATCCACCCGGGCTTCGAAGTGGCTTTTGGCCACGATGGTGGGGACGTTGTGGCGTTTGATCATGCGCAGGCCGGTGCAGCAGCAGGAGCAGCAAGAGCAGACCTGGAGGGGGTCCTGGAGGTTGTCGGCGAGGTTCACGAGACCGGCTTCGGTGGCCCGGGCCTTGGCTTCCAGGAACTCCTCCCGGGAGACGCGGCGGGCGAGTCCCTTGTCGATGCAGAGGTCGGCCAGCCAGCCCATGGTGGAGCACACATCCAGGGGCTTGCCGCAGCTTTGGCCCAGGAGGGTGTATTCCTGGCGGCAGGCGCAGGCGTGGAGGATGCAGAAGCTTTTGTTCCGGTCCACGATCTCGGAGTAGTAGTCGGTGAAGAGCGGCACGATTCCGGTCTTGTTCTGGATGGACTGGTTCACCGGGATGATGCGCGAAAAGCGAAGGTCCTTGTGGGCGATGCGGGTGCTGAAGTATCGGCCGTACTCCTCGTGGGTCTCGTGGTACAGGCGCGCGAACTCGCGGTAGTACTTGGGGTTTTCGGGATCGGTCTTGCTGCGCACCATCTGGGCCTCGAAGACGCCGGGGACCATGGGCAGGAAGCCGTAAATCTTCATGCCCACGGCCTCCACGCCCGCGATGAGCAGGCGGTCGGAGAGGGATTTCAGGATGGGCTCCACCTCGCTTCGGGGCCGGTCCACCCTGCGCGCGATGACGGCGGCCGGAACGGGGGTCACGCCCAGCTCGCAGACCACGGCCGCCTCCTCCTCGGTGTAGGCCAGGCGCACCAGCGAAATCAGGCTGTCGGCCACCAACACACCCTCGAACATGTTTTCCAGAACAAACTTACCGGCCAGCCTGCGGTGGGACTCGCTCGCTTCCACGGTGCCTCCTTATCGGGCAGGGATTTGGGGTGATTTCTCTTTTGAAAGAGCTTCTATGGTTTTCCGGCCGCACCATTCCGGCCGGAATTACGGCAACAGTTCGAGGCCGGGAAATCTCCGGACCAGATAGTCCAGCGCCCGGGCCTGGACGCTTTCCAGCCTTCCTTGCAGATGCGCCCGCGACTTGTCCGTGGCCACGGACAGGAGCAGGAGCAAAACGCCCGTCTGCACCCTCGATGCCAGTTGGCCGTCGTCAATCTCGCGGCAGCCCCAGTCTTCCAGGGCCATCCGGTAGGAGTAGAAGATCTCGGCGGCCAGAAGGCGGGGCGGCGGGGTGGGAAGGAGGAAGCCTTCCTTCTGGGCCGCCTCCACCATCCGCGCGAGCGCAGCGATGATTCCGGTGAAGATCTCGATGGCGTAGGGAGCTGCGCGCCGCTCCGCCTTGTAGTAGAGGACGGCCAGAATCGGCCGCAGTATCCGGGAGTGATCCACCAGGTATTGAACCGGCCCCGCCATGATTTCCTGTATGGCGGCGAAGGGGTCACTTTGCTTTTGGGCTTCCAGAAGGGGCGTGACGGAAACCAGGGCGTCTTCCAGGAGGGCGACCAGGAGGTCGTCCTTGTTGTCGAAGAGGTTGTACAGGGTGGTGACGGAGAAACCGGCACGCTCTGCCAGGTCCCTCATCTTTACGGCTTCGGGGCCCTGCTCCTCGACGATCAGCCGGGCGGTTTCCAGTATTTTGCGCCGGCGTTTTTGGATGTTTTGCTC
>JBFMHL010000121.1:0-3123 GCA_040753055.1 Thermodesulfobacteriota bacterium
TTATGAAAAAAGAAAAGGTTTCCCCACACCCCTTCCAAAAGAAAACCCTAGTGGGGGATAGGTAACACCGGTAAGGGGGAGAGAGCAACAAAATCGGTCGAGCAAGCAGAGGATGAGAAGAAACCAGGGTATGCAACAACTTCGATACATAAAAAGTATAGAAGCTGTTTCATGACCCCCGATCACGTTTCAGGGCAAGGTGCGAGCCGACCAAAAAGCGGAGCATCCACTTTGTAGCAAGCATTTTGAAAAGGCTCGGAACGAGGCCCTGGGGCGTCGGATAGGGTTATGAAACAGCTTCTAACGCGATCCGTGCGCAGGTGCTATAATCCGTATATGAGCCCGATCACCCATTTTCTCATCAGCTGGTCCGTGGCCTGCTCCGCGAACCTGGGCCGCCGGGACCGGGCATTGGTGACCCTGGCGGGCGTTCTCCCGGACGCGGACGGCGCTGGCATTGCCGTGGACACCCTCACCCGCGGGACCGCACACCCCACGGACCTCTGGAGCCAATGGCACCACGTGCTGGGGCACAACCTGGGCTTCGCGCTTTTCCTCACGCTGGCTGTGCTCCTTCTGGCGCGGCGGCGCGCGCTCGCCGCCATCCTGGCCTTCGCCTGCTTTTCCATCCACCTCTTCTGCGACCTCATCGGCGCCCGCGGCCCGGACGGCGACCAATGGCCCATCCCGCTCCTCTCCCCCTTTTATAAGGACCTCTCCCTCTCCTGGGGCGGACAGTGGGCGTTGAACGCCTGGCCGAACTTCGCCATCACCGGCGCGTGCCTGCTGCTCCTGTTTTATTTCGCAGTGAAAAAAGGCGTGTCGCCCATAGAAATGGTATCTGCCCGTGCCAACCAAGCCTTCGTGGAGACGCTGCGGAGCAGGCTGACGAGGTATTAATGGGAGCAGAAACCTTTCTATGGGCTTTCGTGCTGGCCGAAAGCTCGGCAAGTTTTGAACCCTCTTGCAGGATTAATGCGAAAGGAAATGATTGCTGCTTCACTTAATAAAAGGCACGAAAGAACTTTTTTAAAGAAACCAGCCGGGCTTTCGATGATTAAAAGATAAGGTGGCGATAGCGCATCAGAGAGAAAGAATTAGCGAATCAACTCATAATTGCTTTATCTTTCACTATTCTCCTATTTTCGTAACAGAATACTTCTCAAAGGAAAACAATTTGCTACCACCATATAAGGCGGATTTAACATTTTCCGAGATTTCTTTATACGGCGTTGTTTTGTCAGTATTTGTCTTGTCTGGCTTCCACAACTTAAAAATCTCCTCGAAAGCTGGTGTCGGCCAGAAAGGCTGTTCTACTAAATAAAAAGGGAAGTCTTGGGGGCGGCCCATCAGTTTCCACAAATGCTCCATGTCGGATTTAATCTCCTCCGCATTTTTTAATTCAGGACGGGAGCGATCCCTGAAAACAAGATAGACCATTCTGGGGGAATTTATCTCTGCACAGGACGAAGCGGCGCGATGCACCATCTGGTAGATGGCTCCGTGAAAATCCTCGATCGCAAGCCTGCGCCCGGCACGCGGCTGCAGGAGGCCGAGCCAGCCTTCGAAAACATCCTTACGATTCTGCGGGGCCTTTCCTTTTTTCAGCCATGCACGAACGGTTTCATAGCGGGGCTCGGTCCATTTTGCCTCCACGGCCAGCGAGCAATCGCTAGACCGGACCATGAGGTCCGTGTGGGACGCCACGCCTTTCCCTTTTTGGACCGGGACCTGATACTCCAAGTACATGGAGCTGTCGGCGGGCATGCCCAGGTCAAGCAGAAGGCGCCGTACAGCGGGCTCCTCATGCTTGAGCCAGGACAGAAGCGGCACGGTGGACCGCATTGGGGACCGGAACTCCTTTTCACTGTAGTTTGATACAGCAACATCTACTGAAGAGATTGGTTTATTCTTATTCTTAAATGGAAGCTCCACCATATTACTCATTCCTTTGCTTTACTATGAAACACTCGCCTTCGGGCATGATGATCTCTTAGCTATAGTTCTAATGTTGGAAGCGCCTGTGCGCCCATACTAGGGCTTTCTTTGGAGGGGGGTTTGGGGGGGCCTTTCTTTCTCCATGAAAGAAAGGTCCCCCCCAAGAAGCCGTTCCCCTCTTTTGCCTTCATCTGTTTATCCTGAATCTAAAAACCGTCCCTAGTTCCGGCGAGGATTCGAAGCTGACTTTGCCGCCCAGCATTTTTTCGCCGAAGAACTTCATGGAGAAGGTCCCCAGGCCGCGTCCGATTCCGCCTTTTGTGCTGAAGTTTCGCTGAAACACTCTGCGTGCGATGTCTGCCGGAATGGGCTGGCGGTTCCAGACGCAGAAGGTGATGTCGTCGTTGCCGGTTTCCACGTGGAGGCGGGCTTCTTCGTTTTCCGCGGTTGCTTCCAGGGCGTTCACGGTCATGTTGTGCAGCACGCGGAAGAGGAGGGAGGAGTCGGTGAAGGCGCTGAGGCCGGGGTATCGGCCTTCGACGGTGAAGGTTTTCCGGGATGCGGCGGGGTGGGTGCGGGCGGCGTCGGCGAGCCTTTCCAGGAAGGGCTGGACGGGTATTTCCTGTTTGAGGACGTTGTATACGTGGGCGTCGTCCTCGACGAGGGAGCGCTGGATGGCCACTTCCCCGGCCAGGTGGACGGAGAGGTTGTGCACTTTCAGGGCTTCACCCCCGCGGCCGCAGTCCAGCATGAGGAGCTCGGAAGAGAGAACCATGGAGTGGATGAGGTTGTTGATGTCGTGGAAGAATACCTTTTCCAGGGCCGCCCATTGGTTCTGGCGGGTGATGTCTTTGAGAAAGAGGAGGAGGAAGGGCCGGCCTTCGGCATGGAAGGGCACGGACCTGACCGAGAGGAAGACGTCTTTCTTCCCGTCGGGACCGCGGTCAATGGTGAGGGCGCAGAAGCGTTCCACGGGCTGCTGGAGGCCCAGGCCGCTGACGATGGCGACGGCGGCGCCGCATGTGGAGCAGTAGCGGCCGGTGCCGCAGCCTCCGGGGGCGTCGTGGGCATAGATGCAGTGCACGGCTTCGCCGGGCCGGAGGCCGAGGATCGCTTCGGCGTCGTCAATGCCCAGGAGCTCCAGGTAGGCGTGGTTGACCGCCAGGATCTGCCGGTGCTCGTTCA
>JBFMHL010000122.1:0-97371 GCA_040753055.1 Thermodesulfobacteriota bacterium
TTCTTTTACCCGATTGACCGCCCAGGCCAGGTTCACGGCGGTAGGCCGGGCGGCCGACACCATGGCGCAGTACTCGGCCAGAGCCCGGTCCGGGTCCACCGTACCCTCGTCCCGGAACAGGGCAAGGTATACGGCCCAGGCCCCGGTAGCGCCGATGAGGGGGGCGCCGCGCACGGCCATGCGCTGGATGGCCTGGATGGCGTCCTCCACCGTGTTCAGGTCAATGATCTTGAAGCTGTGGGGCAAAAGCCTCTGGTCAATGATGCGAACCACTCCGGGCTCGTCGTCCGCGGCCCAGACGGCCCGGTAGTCCTTTCCGTCAACTTTCATGCACTCTCCCGCCGATGCTGTTCCGGATCATTGCTCGCGAATCCACATTCCTGGCGCTTGCCGTGTTTGTTAAGGAAAAATTCTTTACCACGCGCAACCTTTTGGGCAAACTCTTTTTTCGGGCGGTGCGGTTGGGGACTGGAACGGGTCAAAAAGCCGGAGGAACCTGCAGGAACAGAGCCGGGAGAGCGGGCGCATGGACCGGGAAGAATCGAAAAGCTTTGAAGTGGAGCGGACAAGGGTTCTGGAGTCCTGCAACTCCTGCGGGGCCTGCGTCCCTTCCTGCGCCTTTCTGGAAACCTACGGAACGCCGGCCGAGCTTGCGGACACAATGGCTCCCGGCGATCCGGACGCCCTGGGGCTAAGCTTCTCTTGCAGCCTGTGCGGCCTGTGCACCGCCTTATGCCCCGCCGGGGCGGACCCGGCCCGGATGTTGGGCGCAGCCAGGAGTGCGGCCCTGGCCGCCGGCTACGCACTCGCCTCCGGCCACCGGCACTGGATCTCCTTCGAGGACCGGGGGACCTCGGAGCGTTACCGCCTGCTGGCGATCCCCAAGGGCGGCCGTACAGTGTTTTTCCCCGGCTGCTCGCTCCCCGGGAAAAAGCCGGAAACGGTGAAGATGCTCTACGAATTTTTGTCCCAAGCCATCCCGGGCTTGGGCGTGGCGCTTTCCTGTTGCAGCCGGCCCTCCCGCGACCTGGGGCTTGACAACCGCTTCCGGCAGGACCTTTCCGGCCTTTGCCGGGAGCTTTCCAGCCGGGGTGTGACCGAGGTCGTCACCGCATGCCCGGGTTGCTTTCAGGTCTTTGCGGAAAGCGGGGAGATCGCGGTCCGCTCTGCATACGAGGTAATGGTCGAAAGGGGCTGGAAGGGGGAAAGGCCGCTCTCCGGCGCGGTGGCCATCCACGACCCTTGCGTGGCGCGGAGTTTCCCCGTGCTTCACGAAGCGGTGCGGGAGCTTGTTTCCCGGAGCGGGCTCGGGGTTTCCGAGATGGAAAACCACGGCCGGAAGACCCTGTGCTGCGGAGAAGGGGGCTGCGTTTCGGCGGTGAGCCCGGAGCTTTCCCTAAGCCTCGCGGAGAGACGAAAAACCCAGACCCGAGGCCTGCCTGTAGTGACCTACTGCTCGGGCTGCATCTCCAACCTGGGCGGGGCGGAAAAGGCCCTCCACATTCTGGATCTCGTCTTCTCGCCGGAGCGCGCGCTTTCCGGGATGATCCCCCTGGCCCGGCCCCCCGTCACCTACATAAACCGCCTGTTGCTCAAGCGCTTCTTCCGCCGGGCAGTGGATCGTTCCTGAAGACTTTGCGGGCGGGCTTTGAAAAACCCAGAATCTTGGCCTTCACTCTTCTTCGGCTTCCGGACGCTCCAGGCTGTCCAAGGCGTTCTGGATGGCCGCGTCCATCACCGAAATCAGGCAGGGCTTGGTGACGATCCCTTGCAGCCCCAGGGCCTGGAGCCGCTGGGCGTCCATGACCCGGGCAAAGCCCGTGCAGAGGATGATGGGAACCTCCGGGTCCGCGCTCCGCATGGCGCGTGCCAGCTCTTCCCCGTTCAGGTCCGGCATGGCGTAGTCCGTCACCACCACGTCGAAGGACTCCGGGCGCTCGGTAAACATGCGCAGAGCCTCCCTCGGGTCCACCGCCTGGATCACCCGGTAGCCCAACGCAGTCAGGAGCCGGTCCGTCGCGTCCGCCACCAGAGGCTCGTCATCCACCAGCAAAACGGTGACCGGCCCTTCCCGGCGCTTGACGCGCTTTGCCTCCGGCAGGCGGGCCATCTCCGGCACCGCGTCGCAGGCCGGCAAATAGACGCGGAACGTGCTTCCCCCGCCGGGCCGGCTCTGCACCATGACCGCTCCGTTGTGCCTTTTCACGATCCCGTGCACCATGGAAAGCCCCAGGCCGCTTCCCTGGCCCGTCTCCCGGGTGGTGAAGTAGGGCTCGAAGATGCGCTCCATGACCTCGGAGCTCATGCCCTCCCCCGTGTCCGTGACCGTCAGGCACAGGTAGCGCCCAGGAGCGATGCCCTTGGGCAGAAGATCGCTCTCTTTCCCGACCGCCTCCTCCCTCAGGGATACCGTCAAAATCCCCTGGCCGTCGCCCATTGCCTGGACCGCATTGTTGCAGAGATTCACCAGCACCTGCTGCATCTGGCCGGCCACACCCATGACCCCGGGCAGGCCTTCGGAGATGAAGAGGCGCCTGTCGATGCGGGGAGGAATGGACGGGGCCAGAAGGCGCATGGCCTCCCTGACCTCCCGGTCCAGCCAGAGGGGACGCGCCGACTCCGTAGCGAAGGAGCTGATGGTGAGGAACTGGCTCACCAGGTCCCGGCCCCTGCGGCAGGCCGCCAGGACGTTCTCCGTCATCTGGGCGTGCTCGCTTCCGGGCGGGAGATCCAGGCTGCAAAGCTCGGCGTTGCCCATGATGATGGCGAAGATATTGTTGAAATCGTGCGCGATTCCCGAGGCCATGGTGCCCACCGTGCGCATGCGTTGGGACAGGCGAACCTCGCTTTCCAGTTTGGACCGCTCCTCCTGGGCATGGGAAAGCTCGGCGATCTTTTTCGAAAGCTCGCGGTTGGCGTCCGAAAGGTCCGCCGTCCTTTCTTCCACGATCCGTTCCAAGCCCTGGTTTATCTCCCGGATGTTCTGCTTTTCCTGGGTGAGGGCATGGGCCAGGAGAAAGCTGCGCCGGGTGTGGTACTCCATGAAGTAGCAGGCGAACATGCCGATGATGATGAGGCTCGCTCCGAAGAAATCGGCCACCACCAGAAGCTCGAAGCTGGAAATGGAAAACACGAGCTCGGCCAGGTTGTAGACCACATAAAGGATCCATGCCGTGGCCGTGGCCCAGGCGAAGCGGGCCCGCACCGAGGTGAAGTTCAGCACCAGCACCAGGGTGAGCCCCAGGGAGTAGACCTTGGGCCGCAGGACCACCATCATGGCGATGATCCCCAGGCCTCCCAGGAGCACCAGGGCCATGATGCAGGCCTGGATGTAGCTGGGGCGGAAGTAGCGGGTGTAGGAAAAGAGGGGAACGGCCAGGAGAACGGGGCAGATGACGAGGTACCGGATGACCCACAGGTCCTTGTAGTGTTCCGGGGCCCAGGTCACGTCCGTCAAGCCGAAGGAAGCGTAAACCAGGAAGGCGAGAAAGCCCGCGATTCGAACATGGGTGAGCGCCGCCCGGTCGTAAGCGTCCAGGAAGGGGCCCTCCAGCCCGGCATACTCCCCGGAAAAACGCAGGGAGAACGGGTTCATCCCTTCATAGTTGATTCCGACGGCACTGACGAGCTTATGGAAGACCGGTGGGTTCACCGTTCTGACGCCTTTTTAAATATCCGGGAAGGCAAGTCGGCGTTTTCCCGCGCCTTGGGCGGGACTGCCCTTTGTCGTAAAACAACACAAGCTTTTTGCCACTATTGATGCGATTAATTATGGCATGGGGAACCGCTTAAGCGCAACCGCAGAAAAGAGGAGGGAACAATCATTAGAAGATTTTAAATATTTATAAAAAATTATGGATCCGGAGGACGCGAGCCTTCCGGACCCTTGCGGGTCCATGTTCTTCCCGGTCCATTTGTAACAACCCGAATACGTGAGCGGCCCCAGGCGGCCCGGATGCAAGGAAGGCCGCGGCCGGCAATACAGAATGTACGGCGGCCCTGGCAGGACACGGCAGACGGACCGCCGGGGGCCGCCCCGAGACGGAAAAAGACTTTCACTCTAGGGGAAACGACGTTCTTGGCCAGAATGCCCGAGCAATGCGCTTTTGCCCCTATCAAAAACTCCGTCACGGATTCAGGAAAAGGAAAGCTCGGCCGCGCTCCTGTCCCATGCGTCCGCCCTGTCCGCCCGGCCCTTTACAGGAGGACCAGGTTCCGGCCCGTTCCCGCATCGAAGCGCACGTGCCCGGTCCTTCCCACCAGCTCCGTCTGCTCCATCTGCGCCAGCGCCGCGGAGTCGGCGTCCACGGCCGCCCAGGCGCGGCGCCCGTCGGCAAGCCTTCCCACCGCGGAGGCCCGGTCGGGCATACCGTCGGGACCGTGGGAGATGACGTAGCTCTCCAGCGTGAGCCTGCCGTCGGCCTGGGCCACCGGATCGGGCAGCCCTTCCGAGTCCAGGGCCTTCTGGATCGCCGGCTCCTCGGAAAAGGACCAGTCGTAGCCCGCGGGATTTTTACCGTAGATGCCCACAGCCCACTTGGTGTTGAACCAGCCCAGGGCGGTGACCAGTCCGATCAGCTCCTTTTGCCTGCGGATGCGGGAAACCGTCTCTGCGATGGAGTGGAGCACGTAGTCGTTTCCCGGGCCGCCGAAATAGGCCAGTCCGCCGGTGACGGTGAGGTCCCGCGGGTCGTCCTCGGGAACACCCAGCTCCTGGCGGGCCGCTTCCACGGCCCAGGGAAAGCAGGAGTAGAAGTCGAACACACCCACCTCGGAAACGCCGATCCCCGCGCGGGAAAGCGCCAGGCGCCCGGCTTCCCGAAGGGCCGGAGAGTCGTGGAGGGTCGGACGGTTGCTGGCGTACCAGATATTGTTCAGATGCGCGCCCGACAAGGGGTAGACCCATAGATCCGGATCAATGCCCAGCTCCTTTGCTACCCTCTCGCTGGTCACCACCACCGCCGCGGCCTGGTCCACGTAGATGTTGGCGTTCATGCGGATGGTGTAAGGGTAGACCACCATGCGGTTGCCCGGCCCGGGCTCGAAGATCTCCTCGGGCGTATAAGCGGTCCGGGACCAGGCGTAGGGGTTCCGCGCGGCCACTGCCGAAAGCCGGGAGCAAATCTTTCCCATGGCCTCCCGGTGGCCGGAAAGGCTGCGCCCCAGAGCGTACCGGAGCGCGTTTTCAAAAAAGGCATAGGCAAAGGGCGGGACGAAGAACTCGTAGGAAAGCTCCGTGAGGCTCATTCCCTCGAGCCCTTTGCCCTCCTCCTTCCCCGGAGGGGCCGGGGCGGGCCAGGACAGGTTCACCTGCCCCTTTTGCAAACGTCTCACCGCCGCGCCGGACTCGGCACCCGCAATGAGCACCGCGCGGGCCGAGCCCCGGGCCACGGCCTGCGCCGCCCGGTTCAGCAGTAGCTGGGGCGTGTTGCCGCCCAGGGTATGGTAGAGTGCCTCGTGCGGAGAAATTCCCAGGCGCTTCGCCAGCTCGCCGGGCGCGTCCCCGTACTGCCAGGAGAGGATGTTCACGCAATGCAGGACGTCCACCTGGCTCGAAAACCCCTTGGCTCCGGGCTCGGCCAGAGCCTCCCTCGCCACCTTTTCCATGAGGGAAAGCGGATCTTCCGGGGCTGCTGCATCCCTGGCCTGCGTGAGCTGGGCCGCCGCGACGATGACGGGAATCTCCATGAAAGCCCCCTATTTCCTGCTGGATGTGCTTACATGCTTCCTATACGTCCGTCTGCTCGGTTCCGAAGTCGGGCGCGGGCGGAGCGGTTCCTGCAGGCGTAAGCTCGATATGCAAAAGCCCTTCGCCGATGCGGATGTCCTGAATGCGCGCAAGCATGCGGGCCGTGTCCACGTCTTCGTAAAGCTCCTTGGCCAGATTCCGGGTACGGGCGCCGGCCAGATCCTTTTCGGTAAAGCGGTGGTCCTTCAGGGTCAGTGAATCCAGGGTCGCGAACAGCACGCCGTGCTTCACGGTGATCAGGATGGCCGCGGCCGCGTTCAGGTAACGCCCGGTTCCCATTCCGAAGGGGAGAAACGAAAGGGGTACGGAGGTGAGCACGGCCACGCGGTCGTCGGGAAAGCGCAGGAGCACGTTGTCCCGGAAATAGCCCTCTTCGTCCGACTCCCAGAGAAAGGCGGTGGCTTCGTCCTCCGTAAGGGTGAGCGGTGGGGCGTCCTGGCCGGTCTGCATGGCCCTGAGGAAAATGTCCACGCGGGTCTTCACCTCCGCGATCTCAGCGTCGGTGAGGTCCGGCGCCGGAAGGGACAAGGGCTTTTCGTCGGTGTTTTCCCGGATGATCCGGGCGACCTTGTAGCCCCCCCAGGTGAGTAGCCCGGTGAGGAGAAACACGAGGCACAGGATGGTGGCGCAGCCCCAGAACAGGCAGCCGCGGGGTTTGCGGTCCGCCGTTGCCGCACGGGGATTTATGGGCGGCGGCCGCAGCCTTTCATTGGTCAATGGCTCTTGGCTTGGCTGATTCATCTCGCTCCTAGCTGTTAATTTGGGATTGCCTTTTTGTTAGCACAAGGAATCGTCTTAGTAAATCGGCCTCGGGAACCCTTTTCCCCGCCCGGCGGACGCAAGTGTTGCCCGAAGGGGCGGCCGATGATAGAGCTATGCATAGGTCGGCTCTACGGCTGCCACGCAGCGGAGACGGCGTAGAAGTCACAAGGTCATTTGAATTTATCTCAAAAATAATTTCGCCGCGAGAATGCGAGAAAAGCCAAGAGCAAGGAAGCCGGCCCAATAGGCCCGCAGGGTTAGTGGTTCTGCGTCGAGGGACTAATGGGGCGATGACGCAGCCATTGGCTTTTTTCAACCATTCGAAGCAGAAACTCAATTTTTGAGATGGGTATTAGAACCGTGAACCTCTTCCGGGCCTTCCGGCCTTACGAGCAAAGGCTCTCCCATGCCATTTCCCCCCGAGGTAGAAAAAAAACTGCAAAGCATCGTGGGTGCGGACAACTTCCACATAAGCCCGGAGAAGCTCGCCGCATACGCCTACGACGCGGCCTGGAAGCGAAGCCTTCCCGAGGCCGTCCTTTTTCCCGGAGATGAAGACCAGGTGAGCCGAGTCATGGCCCTGGCCGACCAACTGCGAATTCCCGTCACCCCGCGGGGCGCGGGCACGGGCATGACCGGGGGATCGGTGCCGGTTTCCGGCGGCATCGTCATGGCCATGACCCGGCTGAACCGCATTCTTTCCATCAACGAGGGAAATTGCGTGGCCGAGGTGGAGCCGGGCGTGGTGACGGCGGACTTCCAGAAGGCGGTGGAGGAAAAAGGCCTCTTCTACCCCCCGGACCCCTCGTCCGCTCCCTACTGCACCATGGGGGGGAACGCGGCCGAGTGTGCCGGAGGCCCCCGGGCCGTTGCCTACGGAGTGACCCGCGACTATGTGCTGGGCCTTTCCGCAGTGCTGGCCTCGGGCAAACGGATCAAGACGGGCGTCAAGACCGCCAAGGGCGTAGTGGGCTACGACCTGACCCGGCTCCTGGTGGGCTCGGAGGGAACGCTTGCGGTGATCACCGGCATCACCGTCCGCCTCCTGCCCCTTCCCGGCGCCGTGCGAACGCTCACCGCCGTCTTCCGCGACATCCGGGACGCCGCTGCGGCGGTTTCGGCCATATTCGCCGCCGGGATCGTGGCCCGAAGCATCGAGTACATGGACCGGGCGGCCATTGCCTGCGCCGAGGACTACATGCACGCCGGGCTTCCCGCGGACGCAGGCGCGGTGCTGCTTCTGGAGGTGGACGGCGAGGCGGACTGCGTGGATGGAAAGGCCGAAAGGCTGGCCGCGGTCTGTACGGCCCGTGGAGCCTATCAGGTGCTCCCCGCCGGGGCCGGCCAGGCGGCGGCCTTGTGGAAGGCGCGCAAGGCCCTCTCTCCCGCGCTGTTCCGCCTGGGTCCGGACAAGATCAACGAGGACATCGTGGTGCCGCGGGACCGGATCCCGGACATGGTGGCCCGGGTGGACGAAATCCGCCTCCGCACCGGCCTGGCCATGGTCACCTTCGGCCACGCCGGCGACGGCAACATGCACGTGAACGTGATGCTGGACCGCGCGAACCCGGCCCAGGCGGAGCTGGCGGAAAAGGCCGTCTCGGAGATCTTCGACTATACCCTGGCGCTGGGGGGCACCCTCTCGGGCGAGCACGGGGTGGGGCTCACCAAGATGCCCTATATCGGTCGCGAGATTGACCCGCTCACCATGTCGCTCATGCGGGAGATCAAGAAGGTCTTCGATCCCCACAACATCTTGAACCCGGGGAAAATGTTCCCTTCCTAAAACTAGCCGCAGCCCCCGTTGCTTTCGGCCGGAGAGGGCATTGCTTTCTATTTCCCCCCGCCGCTCAGTTTGTCCGAGTGCAGCTCGCCCGCCGTGGCCCAGTTCTCGCGGCTCAGTTCCTCGATGAGCACGGTTACCCACTCGGGCTTGACGCCCAGCTCGGACACCAGCGCATCGGTGACGGAGCGCACCAGGCGCCTCTTTTGTTCCACGCTGCGTCCTTCGGCCATCTTGATGCTCACCACCGGCATGCTTCTTCCTTTCCACTCCTCATCCTGAATCCGTGACGGAGTTTTCGTTACAGGGACCAAAACCCATCTCTTGAGCGTTCTTGCCAAGGGCGAGGTTTCCCCGGGTTGAAAGCCTCGTTCCGCCCTTCGGAACGGCCCCGAGCGGTCCGTCTGCCATAGCCTTCCTTGCATTCAGGCCCCCTCGGGCCGCTCACGGATTCAGGTTCACGAAAAAAGGCGCGCCCCCCGAGCTAACCGGAAGCACGCCCGATCTATTCTTTCCCTGCGAAGGTTGCTCCTGCCGATGCTCCGGCCTTCTTTGCCAAAAGGGCGACGCGCCGGCCCGCGGGCCTTTCAAAGAAAGCCCGCCGGGGTCCTTCTCCCGGCCCCTCACGGAATCGGCGATCACGCCCTGCCCTACATCCCCTTGGTGCGGTTTCCCGGAATGGTGAGGCGAACCAGCCAGGGAATGTACATGCAGGAAAAAGCCTCCTTGAGCCAGTTGCGGTACTCGGCCGGCGAGAGGTTCAGGTGCTGGCTGTAGGCGGTGGAGCCGCCCAGGCCGTTTACGATGGTGGCGAAAAAGGTGGAGAAGAACATCTCGACCTCCTCCTCCGGGCCGGAGAGGGGGACCTTTTTGAGGTAGGTGGAGCGCATGGTTTCGAAGAGCATGGGCACCAGCTGGTAGCCGGGAATGGAGTCCAGCCGGTCCACCTGGGGAAGGTTCTGCATGATGATACGCATGGCGTCGGGGTTCTTCTCGTCGTAGTCCACCACCCGGGAGAGCATGGTCTTGAAGCCCTGGCCCGCGGGCATGGTGTCCAGGCCCTCCAGCCAGGTGAAGTGGGCCTGATAGAACTCCTCCACAAGGCGCTCCACCACGGCGGCGAACAAGTCCGCCTTGGTGGGGAAGTAATAGCGGATAAGCGGATGATCGAAGCCGCCTTCTTTGGCGATCATCCGCAGGCTGGCCACATTGTAGGGAAGCTTGGCGAACACCCGCCGGGCCGCTTCCATGATCTTCTCACGGGCGATCTCCCCTTTTTTCAGGTCCGCTTTGTCGCGGTTCATTTGTGCGTCTCCAATCTCTTCGCGTCTTGATGCTCCGTTGGGTCGGGGCGGCCCGCCGCCGGGGCATGGCAGGCACTTCCGATGGTTTTTTTTGCCGGGCGCAAACATCCGTTCTTGCGCCGGAGATTACCCCGCGCCGCCGCTCTTATGCAAGCCTTCGGCGCACCGGACCGTGTCGGTTCCTTGTCCTGCATGGGTTTTATCCATCTTCACCGGTATTTATTGATACTACCACACAAATAGGACATAACGTCAATATATTTTTTGCCATGCGTAAAATTCCCCTTGACAGGGCGCGTCATCTCCTGCAAGAATACTTTTACACTCGGCAAAAAAATAACAGGAGCCGATATGCCCTTTTCCGGAAAAAACATCGTGATCACAGGCGGCGCCTCCGGCATCGGGAAGGCGCTGGCCCGGCTCTTCGTGGAAGACGGCGCGAACGTGGTGCTGGTGGACCTAAACGGCCCCGGCGTCGCAAAAACAGCCGCGGAGCTGGCCGACTCGTGCGGCCGCAAGGTGTGGTCCCTCCAGGCCGACATGGGCGACTACGACGCCGTCTGCCGGGCCGTGTCCGACTGCGTCTCGGCCCTGGAAACCCTGGACGTGTTCGTGAACAACGCCGGCATCGGCGTGTCGGGCGAGTTCGTCCAAAACACCCGTGAAGAAATTGACGCCATCACCCGCGTCAACTACCTGGGCATGGTCTACGGCTCCCACGCCGCCTGCCGCCGTTTCACGGCCCAGGGCTTCGGACATCTGGTGAACGTGGCCTCCGTGGCCGGGCTCTATGGCTTTCCCAAGATGAGCCTCTACTGCGGGACCAAGGCGGGCATCGTGGTCTTCTCCCAGGCCCTGCGCTTCGAGATGAAACGGAAGGGCATTCACGTTTCCGTGGCCCTGCCCTCCACCACCGACACCCCCATGATCCTGGACAAGATGGACCTTGCCGAGGGTGAGGAAGACCCCGCGCCCGGAATCCTCATGGCCATCCCCATGTGCAGGACCGACGCCGTGGCCGCGGCAATATTTGCCGGCATCGCCAAAAGGAAGTTCTTCATCTTCCCCACGCTGACCGACCGCGGCACGCTCTTCCTGCGAAACTTCGCATCCCCGGCCTTCAACGCCTTCATCTCGGCGGTGGGATTCAAAACTTTCGAAAAGAAACGCCGCAAGCTCTGCCGTCAAAGGGACGCCCAAAAAGGAGAACGCCAATGAGCGCCCACGACCAGGATCGCCGCAGCTTCCTCAAGGGCTCTTTCGGCATCGTCCTCGCCGCCGCCTCCGGCTCCTTCCTCTGGGCCGCCGGGAAGTTCTTCTCCAAGGGGGCCATCGCGTTGCCCTCCCGCCCCGGGCACTCCGGCGCTTTTGATCAGGGCTCTGCCTCCGAGGGCCGGACCGGCATCATGCCCAAACGGAACCCGGACGGCACCTACGAGGTCTCCCAGGACGCCGTGCCCGACGGAGGCTACGCCATCGCCGCCATCGCCGGGGCCCCCCTCATCCTGGTCCGCAACGGCGACACCGTGCGCACCTTCAACGCCACCTGCTCCCACCTGGGGTGCCTGGTGAAACGGGACCCCTCCGGCAACGGATTCCTGTGCCCCTGCCACGGGGGCCGCTACGATGCGGACGGCCGCGTGGTCTCCGGCCCGCCCCCCGCGGCCCTGCAGGAGCACAGGACCACCTGCGCCGACGGCAAGGTGACCATAGCCGTGGCGTGAGCCCAAACGGCAAAGGATGATGGAGAAAGCAAGGGCGCAAAGGCTTCCCGGGGGGAACCTTTCCTGCGCAACGCTCCCCCCGCCCTCTTCGAAGGGAGCCCCGGTATGCGTTCCTTGGAACCTGCAAACCGACACTATCCGGCGAAAACAAGCCGCCTTCGAGAGCATCTCCCATGAGTCTTCGCGATAGAGCTATGCTGGCCGTGCGGGATTGGGCCGAAAATCTCCCGAAGAGAGTGCGCGCCTTACAGGAGGAGCTGGCCACCGGCAGCACTCCCGCGCCCCGCGTTCCGGCCGACTGGCTGGCCTTCACCGGCACGGCCATCATCGCGCTGGTGTTCGTCCAGTTCGCCACGGGGGTCATGCTGTTTTCCTACTATTACCCCCACGTGGCCAAGGCCTTCTCTTCCCACCAGGCCATCGCCAACGAGGTCCCCTTCGGCTTCCTGGTGGAGACGCTGCACGCCATGGGTGCCAAGATGATCGTGGCCCTGGCCTTTCTGCACCTGTTCCTTGTCTGGTGGCACGGCTCATACCGCGGGCCGCGGGCGCGTATCTGGTACGCGGGCATGGGCCTTTTGCTGGCCTTCCTGGTCACGGGTTTTTCCGGCTACCTCCTTCCCTGGTCCCAGCAGAGCTTCTGGGCCTGCGTAGTGGGCACCGAGGCCTTGCGCGCCGTCCCGCTCATCGGCGGGGGCCTGGTGTGGCTCTTGCGGGGAGGCGAGAACGTGGGCCAGCCCACGCTGGTGATCTTCTATCTCTGCCACGTGCTCTTTTTACCCGCGGCCATCGTCACCCTGCTCTACTTCCATGTGAAGTGGGTGTGGAAGGCCGGGGTCACCGGGCCCTCGGACACGACCGCCCGGCCGGACTTGGATAAATGCCTGGGCTGCAAAGCCTGCTCCCTGGCCTGCCCGTTCACGGCGATCCAGATGATCGAGGTATCCGGCAGGAAACGCCCGGCCTTGAACGAGGACGCGTGCAACGCATGCCGCGCCTGCGTGATCCTGTGCCCGGCCTCCTGCATCTCCCTCCGCGGCCCGGAGGGCGCGGTCCGTAACGAGCCGCTGTGGCCCCATGCGGTCCTGCGCCGGATCATGGCCTCGCTGGGGGCGGTGGGCCTGCTCTTCTTCTCCGCCTTTTTCCTCCACGGCCTCTTCATCGCGGGCAAGACGCCGGCCGATCCCCTGCTCACGCCGGACCGCATCAAGCCCGACTGGTACTTCCTGGCCCCCTACCAGGTCCTCAAGGTGCTGCCCAGCGAGCGCTGGGGGCTGGCGGTTTTGTTCCTGCTCACCGCGGCCCTCTGCGCCCTCCCGGCCCTGGACCCCAAGGGGCTCCGGGACCCCGCCCGCAGGACCGTACACCGCTTCCTGGTCAAGGCCGCGGCCGCGGGGCTCATCGTCTTCACCATCTGGGGGTACCTCTCATGAGAGCACTGCCCGGCAAATTCGCACGAATAGCGGCCTTCGTCCCGGTATTGCTTCTTTCGCTCGCAGGCGCGGCCTGCTCGGCGGACTCCATGTTCCTTTTGGGGGACGCCTGCGTGTCCTGCCACCTCACCTGCGAGCGCGTCACGCCGGAAATCTCCGTTGTGGCCTGGAAAAAGAGCGTGCACTTCCGGCCGGACGTCACCTGTTCCGCCTGCCACGGCGGGGACCGATACCTGGCGCTGCCCTTCAAGAAAGGGCACCTGGGCCTGCCCACGGAAGCCAAGGCCGAAGCCTCTTGCGGGAGCTGCCACGAGAAGGAGCTGGCCGACTTCGTCTACATAAGGCCGCGCTCGGCGAAAAACGGCTGCAAAGCCGGGTGCGTGTCCTGCCACTCCTATCACAACGTGCAAAAGGCAGGCCCGGAGCTTGTCAGCACGGAAACCTGCGGAGCCTGCCATTCCGCGGACAAGGCCCGGCCCGCCATCGAGGCCGCGGCGAAGCTTCGGGAAAACAGGGACGGGCTTCTTGCATTACTATCCCAAAGGAGGCAGGCCGGGCTGCCCGTGGAATATTACGAAAACGAGCTGGTGTCGCTGGACAAGAAGACCGCCCGCGCCTTCCACGCATCAGGCATGACGGGGCTCGCCACAGCCCTTTCCCAGGGCCCGGAAAAGGAGATCGCAGAGCTCTCCGCCCGGCTTGCGGGGGACTCTCCGGCGGGATTCCACGCCCAGGGCGTTTTCGTGGTCCTGCTCATCATTTTCGCTCTCATCGTTTTAGCGTTTACTTTCCGGTCCCTTCCCAAGCAAGGAGGAAAAAGATGACCCCGCAGAACGAAGAAACCAAATCCGGCCTTTCCGCCCACGAGCCGTCCGGCGCCCCATCCGCCCCCGACGCGGACCGGGCCTGCTGCGAGCAGGCGCCATTACAGCGTTCCCGCAGGTCCGGAGGGCTGGCCTTCCTGGCCTTTCTCATGGCGGCCGCGGCGTTGTTCTTCGCCCTGTCCGAGCGCTTCTCCCCCAAGGAGGAAGCCATCACCTCCATCAACCAGATGATCACAAACTCCGTGGTTCCCGAGATGAAGCGCAGCCGGGAAAGAGACGTGCTGGACTCCCTCTACGAGCTCAAGCAGGTTTCCATTGTTTTGGAGAAGCTCAAGGAAACCTCCCGGAACCCCGAGGTCAAGGCCCAGGTGGACCAGATCCGCAAGCAGATCGAGGACCTTTCGGTGAAGATGTTCGTGCACGAGTAAAGGGGACCTGAAAAATGCGAAAAGAAGAAAAGTCCGCGGGCATTTTCACGACCGACCTCTCCCGCCGCCGATTCCTTTCCGGCAGCGCCAAGGCCGCGGCTCTTCTGGCCGCGCCCGCAGCCCTGTCCGGCTGCGGAGGGGAGAACGTCTATACGGCCGAGTACCCGGATGTTCCGGAAAACAAGGTTTCGCTTCCCAAGAACGGAAAGTCGGTCCTCATCCTGGGCGGCGGCTTCGGAGGGATGCACGCGGCCTGCGAGCTGCTGGACCGCGGCTTCGACGTCACGATCCTGGAAAAGTCAAACACCCTGGGGGGCAAGCTCAAGAGCTGGCGGGACCCGACCTTCGGCATCCCTCCAACAAACGATCCCAACTGGCAGGGCTACCCCCGGGACCACGGGGCCCACGCCGTGTGGGGCTTCTACAACAATCTGCGGGAGTTCATGGGACGCCACGGCTACCGCATGTGGAAGTCGCCCGAAGGCACCACCATGTACAACTTCCAGGACCGAGACGGCACCAACGCGGTGTTCGGCCTGGAGAAGTCCTCGGCGGGTTTCGGCAGAATCGAGTTTCTGCTGAACGCGCGCAAGGCGCTGTCCGCCATCGGAGGCCAGGATGTGCCCATCGCCGCGCCCTACCTCCGCAAGATGATGGCCTTCAATTTCGACAACGTGAAGGAGCGCATGTATCTGGACTCCGTCTCCTTCCCCCAATGGGCGCGGCAGGTGGGCATGCCCGACCAGCTCATCTACCGCTTCTTCGGGCCCATCTCCGAGATGGCCATGTTCGACAACATTGACAACACCAGCGCACTTTACACCCACATGCTCCTCAGCCTGGGCGGCGGGACGCCCGAGGACATGAACATTGACGTGTTCATGCACCCGCCCGGCGAGACCTACGTCAAGCCCATCGAGCGCTATATCAAAACCAAGGGCGGAAGGATCCTCTTCGACACGCCGGTCATCAAGCTGGTCAAGGACGGAAACCGCATCAAGTCCGTGATGGCGGGCGACGAGAACTATGTGCCCGGCGTCAAGAACTGGAAATGCAACATCTGCGGCTCCACCTTCCCCTCGCCCACCAAGCCGGCCCGCTGTCCGGTGTGCGGCGCCCCGGCGGCCCAGATCCGACCCCTGTCCGCGGGCCCGCCCAAGGAGTACACGGCGGACTACATCCTGGTGGCCATGGACACTCCCGGAGCAAAGGAGGTGGTGGCCAAGTCCGGCCTGTTGGGAAGCACCTACTTCGACAACATCATGAAGCTGGACGCAACCGGCGTCTACCCGGTGAACCTCTGGTACGACAAGTGCGATGTGTGGGAGAAGCGGTTCCCCAACTTCATTGACTTCTTCCCGTCCAGCTTCAAGTTCCTCGGGATCACCCTCAACTGGGCCTTCAACGGCGTCATAAACGGCAAGAAGGCCAGCGAACCCCTGGTGCCCGACTATGCCAACAAGGGCATCAACGTCATCGAGACCCAGATCGCGGACACGGACAAGGTGCGCGACCTGCCCGACGAAACCATCGCCGCGCTGGTCCACGAGGAGCTCAAAATCGTCATGCCCGACCTCCCCGCGCCCACGGACTTCTATGTAAATCGCTGGGAAAACTACTCGCCCCAAAGGGTTGGGTACGAGGCGCTTCGCCCCCCCATCCGCTCGCCGCTGGACAACCTCTTCTTCATCGGCGACTGGGTGCGTACGGACCACGAAAGCGTTTACATGGAAAAGACCAACGTGGCCTCCAAGATGGGCACCAACGCCATTCTGGAAGCCGCGGGGCTCAAGGAAGGAAAGATCACCGTGCTCAAAAGCGGCACGCCCTCCACCGTCCGCAACCTCATGCGCATGCTCTACAGCGTGTATCCGTAACAGCGTTTCCGGAGGCAACCATGCCCCTCGCGGCCGCAAAAAAGGAATCTTCCCTGGAGCCGGCGCGGAAAGCCCTGGAGCGCCTGCGCCGGGCGGCCGGAGACGCGGCCACGGACATCCGGGCGGTTTCGTCCATCCTGGCCGGCATTTCCTCGATCGCCGCACGGCGCGGCCCCATGGCCCTGGTGCGGAGGAGGCGGTCCTTCGAGTGGGTTCGGGACCAGGGCAAACCCCGTGAGTTCCTGGCCCGCTTCCTTGCCCACCGCACGGGATACCAGCGCCGGGCGGTGGCCTATCTATTGTCGCGCGTGGCCCGCTCCATGGTGGAGCACCTGGACGCCTACTTCGAGCACCCGGAGCGTTGCGTCCTGCACGAGGACCTGGTGCCCGCCGAGATTTTCACGGCCATGGGGCTGGTTCCCTGGATGTGCGAGATGCTGGGCATCATGGTGCCGCTTCTCAACCCCGACATGGGGGAGCGGGCCATAGACGCGGCCGAGAACGCGGGAACGCCGCCGGACGTCTGCTCCCTTCCCAAGGTTTCCATGGGGCTGGTGCTTTCGGGCCAAATGCCCAAGCCCGTGGCCGTCGTCTCCTCCAACATGCCCTGCGACGGGGGCATGACCTCCTACGGTGTGATCCGCAAGGCCATCGGCGTGCCCGCCTTCTACCTGGACGTGCCCTTCCATTTCTACTCGGAACGGGCCGAAGACTACTTCGTGGAGGAGCTGAAAAGGCTCATCGCCTGGCTGGAGGAGACGACGCCGGGAAGGATGGACTGGGACCGCCTGCGCGAGGTGTGCGAGGAGCGTAACCGGGCCGTGGAGTATGAAATCGCCCTCTGGGACCTGGCCGCCCGCAAGCCCGCGCCCCTGGCCGCCGAGCCCGTCTACTTCTCCCATCTCATCTTCATGTGCACCTACCCCGGAACCCCGGAGTCCACCGAGGTCTTCCGTACCATGGTGGACTTCGCCCAAAAGGCCGTGGCCAAAGGCGAACCGGCCCTGGCGGAGGAGCGCTACCGGGCTGCTCTGTGGAACCCGCCCACGCTTTCCTGCGCCGACCTTTGGGTGTGGGCCGAGAAACGATGGGGCGTGGCCGGCATCATGGACATGCTCACCTACAACCGCCAACCCTTCATTGACACCAAGAGCCCGGAGAGCATGCTCCGGGGGCTTGCGCGCATCATCATGCAGGGCCCCATGGCCCGGCACACCCGAGGGCCCCAGGAGAACTTCTTCAACGATCTTTTCCACCTCTACGAGCGCTTCTCCTTGGATATGATCTGGATGGCCGGGCACGTGGGCTGCAAGAACACCATGGCCTTAAACGGCATATTCCGCGAAAAGTGCCGGGAGAGGGACATCCCGCTCCTCAACATCCGCTACGATCTGGCCGACCGCCGCATCGTGTCCCCCCCGGACGTGAAGGCCCAGGTGGACTCCTTCATGGAAACGGTGATGAAGGCAAGCCCGCTCTCGTAACGCCCGCCGCAAGCAGGGCGGTGCTCCATTTTTCTCGCACTAAGGTTGCGTCGAAAAGAAAAAACCTGTAGAGGGCGCAGTATATGCTGTGCGCCATCGGCAGGTTTACTCTTTCTTTTCCAAGGAGGTGCACCCGTGCTACCGCTCTTACCGCGATGCGTCCTTTGGTCCTTCCTTCTCGTGTTGCTGCTTGCTCCGGCGACAGCGTCCGCGGACGTGACCATGACCAACTGGCTGAAGTACTCCTATACTCCGGCCGGCACCAACGCTGCCAGCGTGGAAACCATCACCAACGACACCATGACGGATTTCCCGGCCGGGTCGCTGTGGCTCATGGTGTATGCGGCGGGCACGGACCAGGCGGACCCCGGCTCCTACACTCAAGGCACTCGGGTGATCTTCTACCAGATTCCCGACGCGTTGCCCGCCCAGGGCGTTCTGAACAACGTGGGAACCACCCAGAACACTCCCGCGATTGCGAACAACCCGTACCGGGTGGCCTTTTCCCTGTGGCAGTTCGACCAGGGCCAGTGGGCGCCCCTGGCCTGGTACGTGAACAACCTCTGCGCCGTGAACCTGGGGCAGGTCTGCTTTGCCAACGTGTATCTTCTCCCCGGAATCGTGAACGGAAGCTGCGGTTGCCAGAGCGCGAACACATCCTCCTCCACCAGCAGCAGCGGAGGCGGATGCTTTGTGGAAAGCGCACTTACCCCGCCGACCGTCCGTTGAGAAGGATGGGGAGCGAAACAGAACAGGCCGGCCGGGACATGGTCCCGGCCGGCCTGTTCTGTTGGAATAAAAAGGTGGAGTTGCCGTTTTAGGGGCAGGCGCCCGAGTAGAGAGCCGACGTGGCGGGGCAGTACCAACCCCAGACGCGGATGATGGTTTCCGAGCCGTCGTTGTTGATCCGGTGACCCGGGCCCCGATCGAAATAGGTGGGACAGACGATGGGGGGCGGTCCCGGAACCGTCACGTTCAAGTATTCGGCGAAGATATCGGCAACATGGAGCCAGTCATTGAAGTTGGCCCACCACTCGCCCGAATGGCGGTTCAGGAAGCCGTAGCGCCACAGGATCTGATTCATGATCTCCTGCATGGGGTCGGGCTCCTCGAGGGCCATCTCGATGAAGAGCCGTCCGCCCTGCTTGTAGCTGGTGAGCTGGGTCCGGAGCGTCACGTCCGCCAAGGCCGCGTCGCCCATCTGGTCCAGCTTCATCCCGGCCAAGGCCTTCCGGAAGGCCTGAATCTGGGCCCGGTGGGCGGCGTAGGCGCGGCGATTGTACAACCCGGTGGTTTTGTTACCAGCCGGCGCAGGCGTGCCGTCGTCGGCCAGGGCGGAACTTCCCAGGCCGCAGACCGTAAAAAAAAGCGCCGACAAAAGCACGAAAAACCGTTTTCCCCTCATGGTTTCCCCCCGCGGAATGACCTACTTGTCCTTATGCTGTCAAAATACAGAATCGGCCCTTGCTTGTCAATCCACGGAAAATTTCGGGAGGGAGGGGATGGAGAAATTCCCGGGAGGCGGGCGCCGTCCCATCGTCCGCTTCAGGGGGCGATGCCGCACTGTTTTCGCAGCTGGACCATGAGCTTGTTCTGGGTGAAGGAAAAAAACGAGTTCTCGCCGATGATGAGGTGCTCGTGGACGCGGATGCCCAAGGGATGCAGCGCGCGCATGGTTTCCAGGGTCACGGCGATGTCGGCGTCGGAGGGGCCGGCCTTTCCCGATGGGTGGTTGTGGGCCAGGATCACAGCCGCGGCGTGGCGCTCCAGGGCCGCCCGGGCAATCTCCCGGGGGTAGACGGCCGACTCGTTCACGGTGCCTTCGGAGAGGGTGGCGAGGTCCAGCACCTGGTTCTGGTTGTCCAGGAAGATCACCAGGAAGCTCTCGGTCTTCTTGTCGCGCAGGGCATGCTGCAGGAAGTCCATGAGCTCCCGGGGCGAGTTCACGGCGTCCTTGCCCCGGGCCTTCTCTTTCAGATAGCGGCGGGCCACGGCCTGGCACAGCAAGATGCCGAAGGCGTTCCTGGGGCCAATGCCGGGAACCTGGCAAAGCTCGGCCCGGGAGGCCGCAAGCACGCCTTCCAGGCTCCGGAAGCGCCGCACCGCCTCCTTGGCGGTCTGCTTGCAGTCCCTCCGGGGCGTGCCCAGGGTGAGCAGGAGCTCCACCACCTCATAGTCCAGGAACCCGTCCAGGCCCCCGGTGAGGAAGCGCTCCCGCAGCCGCTCCCGGTGGCCCTCTCCGGAGTTCTGTTCCGGCTTCGCCGCGCGGGCGGGCTTTTGGTTTTCTTCCCGGTCCATGAAGGAATCACACCTCGTCCAGCTCGGGGCGCAGCCTGCGGGTCATGAGGTTGAACAGAGCCTCTCGGGGGTCCAGGTCCTCGTAGAGCACCCGGTAGGTTTCGGTGACGATGGGCATCTCCACGCCGGCGCTCTGGGCCAGGTTGTAGACCGACCGGGCGTTCCGCACACCTTCGGCAACCATCTTCATCTCGCTCAGGATTTCGGCAAGCTTCTGGCCGCGGCCGATCTTGAAGCCGACGGAGTAGTTGCGGGACTGGTCCGTGGTGCAGGTGAGCACCAGGTCGCCCACTCCGGCCAGGCCCGTGAATGTGCGGGGTTTGGCTCCCAGGGCCACGCCCAGCCTGCGGATCTCGGCCAGCCCGCGGGTGATGAGGGCGGCGCGGGTGTTGGCGCCCAGGCAAAGGCCGTCGGTAATGCCCGAGGCGATGGCCATGACGTTCTTCACGGCCCCTCCCAGCTCGACGCCCAACAGGTCGTCGTTGGTGTAAACGCGGAAGGTGGGAGCGGCGAAGGCCTGCTGGACCGCTTTGGCCACCTCCTGGTCCTTGGTCGCCACGGTGACCACTGTGGGAAGCCCCATGGCCACCTCCCGGGCGAAGCTGGGCCCCGAGAGCGCGCAGACGTTGCCTTCCGGGACGTGGGGGACCACTTCCCGCAGGATGCCCGCCATGGTGAGCCGGGTTCCCACCTCGATTCCCTTGGTGGCGGAAACCAGAGCGGCGCCTTCCGGTATATGGGGCGCAGCGGCCTGGCCGGTCTGGCGGAACCACTCGGAAGGCACCACCATGACCACCAGGTCCTTGCCTTCGCAGACCGGGGCCAGCTCCGTGTGGGCGACGATGTTCTCCGACAGGGGAATGCCGCGTAAAAAACAGGGGTTCTGGTGCTCCGCGTTGATGCTTCGGGCCACTTCGGGCTCGCGGGCCCAAAGGGAAACCGGGATGCCCTTGGCCGCCAGGACCTGGGCCAGGGCCGTTCCCCACGACCCGGCTCCCACCACCCCGGCCCGCTCGATCTTGGAATACGCCATGGACGGCCTCCCCTGTACGGGCTATCTTAGAAAAACAAAAGAAAGGCATTTCGCGGGGGAGGGGGGGAAACCCCTTTTGAAAAAGCTGGCTTTTCCCCCCTCCCCCGCACCCCTTCTTCCTTTTCCGCAAAACTTTTTGCACCAGGCTCCAGGGCAATCATTCGAGACTTACTGCCCATAGTGGCGGCAAAATCGCTTTCCCCGGGAAAAGGAAAGAAGCCCCGCACCTCTCAGAGGCATCCGGACTATCTCCGATCGAAATCGGAAACATCCGCCGCATTCCCCGGCTTGGCCGGATCGCTACGTTTTGCCGGGGCGAGGGTTTGCTTCACATCTTCCGCGGCCCGCAGGTGATGAAAAGGATGACCTGCCAGGCGCGCAAGCCACCGAGAAAGGGAACGTACGGTGGTGTATGCGACCTTTCTGCGCGGCGCAACGCCGCAGATCGCCTTTTCCGCGCCTATCGAGTTTAGAAGCTGTTTTAAAACCTCGGATCACGTTTCAGGGCAAGGCGCAGGCCGACGAAAAAGCGGAGCATACTGCTTTGTATGTAAGCATTTTGAGAAGGCCCGGAACACCGCCCTGAAGCGTCAGATGGGGTTATGAAACAGCTTCTAGTCGTCTTGTTCGGCCAGCCGCGCCGCCCCGATCAGCTTCTCGCCCGGCTCCATGCCCATGAGGCGCACGCCCATGGTGTTGCGGCCGATGAGGGAGATGTCGGAGGCCGGCATGCGGATGATCTTGCCCGCGTCGGTCATGAGCATGATCTCGTCCTCCTCGCCCACCACCAGGAGGGACACCACCTGGCCGTTGCGGCCCTGGGTCTTGATGGTGATGACGCCCTGCCCCCCGCGCCTCTGCATGGGGTACTCGTCGAGCGAGGTGCGCTTGCCGTAGCCGTTTTCGGTGCAGGTGAAGAGGGTCTTGCCGTGGACCAGGACCTCCATTCCCACCAGGGTGTCGTCGTCGGTCATGCGCACTCCGATGACGCCCTGGGAGGCGCGCCCGGTGGCCCGGACGTCGGACTCGTGGAAGCGGATGGACTTGCCCGAGGCGGAGCCCAGGAAGATGTTCTGGGTGCCGTCGGAGATGCGGACGTTCATGAGCTCGTCGTCTTCGGCCAGGTTGACGGCGATGATGCCGCCCGCGCGGGGGTTGCTGTAGGCCAGCAGGTCGGTCTTCTTCACCATGCCCTTCTTGGTGGCCATGATGAGGAACAACCCCGGATCGAAGGAGGGAACGTCCAGCACGGTGGCCACTTTCTCTCCCTCGCCCAGGTTCAGCAGGTTGACAATGGCCTTGCCCTTGGCGGCGCGCCCCGCCTGGGGGATCTCGTAGACCTTGCGCCAGTAGACCCGGCCCCGGTTGGTGAAGAACAGGAAGGTGTGGTGGGTGGAAGCGACGAACAGGAGCGACACGAAGTCGTCGTCGCCGATGCCCATTCCGATCTTGCCTTTCCCGCCCCGGCGCTGGCTCTGGTAAAGGGTGAGCGGGTTCCTTTTGATGTAGCCCCGCTGGGTGATGCTCACCACCATGTCCTCTTCCTGGATCATGTCCTCGATGCTGATCTCGTCCGCCTCCACGGCGATCTCGGTGCGCCGGGGGTCGCCGAACTCGTCCTTTACCTGGACGAACTCCTCGCGGACGATGGCCAGCACCAGCTGGTCGCTTCCCAGGATCTCGCGGTAGCGGGCGATGGCCTGGATGGTCTCCTTGTACTCGGCCACGATCTTGTCGCGCTCGAGCCCGGTGAGCTTTTGCAGGCGCATGTCCAAAATGGCCTGGGCCTGGATCTTGGAGAGGCTGAAGCGCTCCATCAAGCGGTCGGAGGCCTCCTTGGGGCTGGCCGAGGCCCGGATGAGGGCCACCACCTCGTCCAGGTTGTCTATGGCGATCTTCAGGCCTTCCAAAATATGGGCCCGTTCCTCGGCCCGGGCCAGGTCGTAGCGGGTGCGCCGGATGACCACCTGCTTCCGGTGGGCGATGAAGTACTGGAGCGTTTCCTTGAGGGTGAGGAGCTTGGGCTGGTTGTTGACGATGGCGAGCAAGGTGACGCCGAAGGTGGTGGCCAGCTGGGTGTGCTTGTAGAGCTGGTTGATCACCACGCCGGACATGGCGTCCCTCTTCAAGCCCATGGCGATGCGCATGCCCTCCCGGTCGGACTCGTCCCGGACATAGGCGATGCCTTCCAGCACCTTGTCCTTCATGAGCTCGGCTATTTTTTCGATGACCCGGGCCTTGTTCACCTGGTAAGGGAGCTCGGTGACCACCAGGGTTTCCTTCTCGCTCTTCTTGTCCTTCTCCACCAGGATGCGGGCGCGCACCTTGATGGAGCCCCGGCCCGTGGTGTAGGCCGAATGTATGCCGGCGTGCCCCTGGATGAGGCCGCCCGTGGGGAAATCCGGTCCCGGGATGAGGCGCATGAGCTCGGGGAGCGGAATGTCGGAGTTGTCAATGATGGCGCAGAGCCCGTCCAGGACCTCGGTTAAATTGTGGGGGGGGATGTTGGTGGCCATGCCCACGGCGATGCCCGAGGAGCCGTTGATGAGAAGGTTGGGAATCCGCGACGGGAGCACGGAGGGCTCGGTGAGGCTCTCGTCGTAGTTGGGGACGAAGTCCACCGTTTCCTTGTCCAGGTCCTCCATCATGTGGTGGGCCAGGCGCTGCATGCGGACTTCGGTGTAGCGCATGGCCGCCGGGGGGTCGCCGTCCACGCTGCCGAAGTTGCCCTGGCCGTCCACCAGCATGTAGCGCAAAGAAAAATCCTGGGCCATGCGCACCAGGGTGTCGTAGACCGCGGTGTCGCCGTGGGGATGGTACTTACCGACCACGTCGCCCACCACACGGGCGGATTTCTTGTAGGGCTTGTTGTAGTCGTTCTTGAGCTCCCGCATGGCATAGAGAACCCTGCGGTGCACGGGCTTCAGGCCGTCGCGGACGTCGGGGATGGCGCGGCCGATGATGACGCTCATGGCGTAGTCGAGATACGATTTTTTCATCTCGTTCTCGATGCTTACTTCCACGAGGCCGGTCTGCGGAGTGTTTTCTTCCATAGCGGCTTTCTTCTTTCGGCAAGGGGCCTTTAAGGCCCGGAAATCACGCGGGTTTTCCTGTGGGCAGAAATAGTCCTATATAATCGAACGGGGCGGGAAAGTCAAGGAAGCCGGTAAATGGAATCGAGTAAAACTCCATATTGCCAAAGGCGCCCCGCCTGGTAAGATCGGAGCGGTTGCCGCAAACATCGCCGGGTTCCAGCCGCAGGCACCAGGACGCGCCTTGCGGCGGACGGGACGGTGACTTCGCAAACAGCCATAACGGTCAGAACGGAAGGTGCCGACGGCACCGAGGCATCGGACAAACCAGGGAAGGAGAGCGCATGAAACGACGTTTCGGATGGAAAAAAGCGGTGATGTTGGCGGTGGTCCTGGCTTTTCTTGTTCAAACCGCGGCCTGCGGGTACTTTCTCTACCCCGAGCGCCGGGGCCGCACCCAGGGTAAGGTGGACCCGGCCGTCGCCATCATGGACGGGGCCTGCCTGCTTCTGTTCATCATTCCGGGCGTAATCGCGTTCGCCGTGGATTTTTCCTCCGGGGCCATCTACATGGCGGGGGATGGTAAAAAAGGCTCCGCCAACCCGCAGTCCGCGCCTCGGGTACTCCACGCGGCCGCGGACGGCCTGGACCAGAGTGGTATAGAAGCGGCGGTATATGCCGAGACCGGTCGCAGGGTGGACCTGTCCCAAGCTACGGTCCGAATTCTGGACGGCGCTCCTTCGGAGCAGCAGATCATGGCCATGGCCGAGCTGGCCCAGGTTCGGGGCATGGACGTGCGCTGAAGACGATCCGTCATGAAGGGCTTTCAAGGGGCCTTCCGCCTTAGGCGGCAGGCCCCTCCTCCCCAATCACCCCCGCATCGGGACTGACGAACCTCTACCGCAGTATCGCAATATACCAGCCATGAGGATGAAATCGCCTTTCAGCGAACCCCGTCCGAAACCTCTTTCCCTGGAGCATGCAGGGTCACCTTCACGATCTCGCCGCGCCGCCAAAGGCGCATGGGCGGGCCCCAGGTCCCCAATCCCCGGCTCATGATGACGGGCATTCCCATGACCTCGTAGCGTCCCGCCATCAGGGGGTATCGGAGCCGGACCAGGTAGCCGAAGGGCCAGATCTGGCCGCCGTGGGTGTGGCCCGAGAGCATGAGACCCACTCCGGCGCGGGCGGCCCGCTCCGTCTCCCAGGGGGTATGGGACAAAAGGACGGTGGCCCCGGGCGGCCGTCCGGCCAGGGCCCGGCCCAGGGGGTCGCCGGGCAGGTTCCGGCGTCTCCGGGTGGTGAGGTCATCCACACCTGCCAGGATGAGCCCCGGCGCCGCTTCTGCCCACTGGTCCGCCAGGCGCCGGAACCCGGCTTTTCGCAGAGGATCCGAGATCCGCTCGGGGCTGTGGAACTCGTGGTTTCCCAGCACGTACCACTTGCCCAGCCGCGGCGAAAGCCCTTCCAGGGCCGGGACCGACTCCGGCCCGCTGCTGTGGCCTTCGAAGATATCCCCCAGAAAAACCAGAATATCCGGCTTCAGGTCGCGGATCCGGTCCAGGCGCTTGAGGAGCCAGCTCTCCGGCGTGCGGATGCTCACGTGGGTGTCGGACACGGCCGCCAGCACGGTGCCGTCCAGGTTCTGCGGGAGGCCGGGCAGGACCACGTCGTAGGAGACGACCGCAGGCGGCCGGGCTGCCTGGACCAGGGCGATGAGGGAAAGGACGAGGCCCGCCGCAAGCCCCAGGCCCCGCAACCTGCCTTTCCAACGGGAGAAGAGCAACCCGAAGCAGGTGGCCAGGTCAACGAAGAAAAGAGCCGTGGCGCAAAGAAGCACCGAGCCCAGGAGCGTCATGCCCGCCGTCTCGATGCATTCGGCGGCGATTCCGGTGCCGTCGTGCCCCAGGGTCCGGCCCAGGAAGAAGACGAGCCACAAGCCCAGGTAGAGGGCGAGGAAGCCTTTGCCGGGAATACGGCGCGAAAGGAGCGGCACGGACGAGGCCCGGAGGAGGACATAGCCGAGAAGCGCCGTGAAAATTGCGATCAGGACGGTTCCGAACATGAAGCCATCGTAAAAAAAAGAGAGCAATTTCGCGGGGGAGGAGGAAAACCCCTTTTGAAAAAGCTGACTTTTCCCCCCTCCCCCGCACCCCCTCCCCTCTTTCCGCAAAACTTCTTGATACGGGTCCAGGGAAGGCTACAGTATTATTACTATTTATAATGACAGCAAAAGCCGCCTTAATCGAAAAAAAAGATATGTGCTCTATACATTGATCTAGTTAAGACACTTTTACAATGAACTGTGATGCCGGGTGAGCTTCCCTATTTCCTCTCCGATGGCGCCTCGGCGCCGTCCGGGGCTTTTTTCCTGCCCATGAGCCTTGCGGCGAACACGGAATCGTGGACCAGCAAAAAAACCAGCAAGGGTAGGCGCTCCAACGGTGCCAATCGGGCTGCCACCAAGAACCCTGCGGCCAGCAGCTTGAGGCAGCCGACCAGGATAATCCCGTGCTTCTTGTGGATGTTGATCCAGGCCTTGAAATAGTCATCCCAAGGGACCGTGCTTCTTGTTGCCAGGAAAACGAGAAGGGTGTCCAGGCAGGCCCACACGATCAAGCCCGCGTCGGCAACTTTCGATAAAAGGGCAAGATAAGCGCTCATCGCCCCCTTTCCTTCCTCTCGGGCATCGTGCTTTTCATGGCCGGAGCCCCGGCTTTTGCTTGTCCGGCGCCGCGATGGAGTCGAAGAAGCACGGGCCGCCGCTTTTCCCGACCGCCGCAGTAGCGGGCTCGGGCTCCGGGCTCCGGTTTTTGAAGCCCATCTGCTCGACAAAGGCATGCCCGATGACCACCTGGCCCTGGGGATCGGCGCAGACGCGGGCCGCTCCCTCCCAGAAGGCGTTGGAAACATCCGGCATGAGGTTCTCCGTGCACTCGGTCAGGGCAAAGAGGTAGACATTCTCCGGCAGGCCGGGCAACACGTCCGCGAAGCGGTTGCCGAATCGGACCCACCAGGCGGTGGCGTAGGTCTGCCCGCTCTGAGGGGACGTCCAGTGGGGGGAGAGCTCCCGGAGATCCGGCCACAGGATGTTCACGTCAAAGTCGTAGCCCTGGTCGCTCACGCCGTGGATCAGGGCCCCGCCGTTCGCCTGGCGCTTCACCACCGGGAAGTAGAGGTTCCCGAAGGTATTGACGGGCGGCTCCTGGACCAGCGTCCCCGTCATCCATTGATCCTTGTTCTTTTTCTGCCAGAAGGAAGCCAGTACCATGGACGCGCCTCCGTCCAGCACCAGGGCCATCCATGTGCCGATATAGAGCTCGTCGTTGTTGCCGGTCTCCGCGCGCCGCTCCACGCCCGACAGGTTCTCCGGAAGTTGGTCGGCAAAGGCGCCCGTGTCCTTGCTCTTGTAGATGGTCTGGTTTGCGGCGGCGTCCGGCGGAACGACCGCCTTGACCATGGCCAGGGGGTCCTGCTCCTTGGTCAGAACCTGGCGGTCCTGCCACAGGCTGCCGCCCACCAGGCGGTGGGTCTCGTCGCCCAGGCACAAGGTTCCGGCGGTTATGTCCAGGACCGGCTGGGCGTATTCGTAGGAGGCCGTTCCGTGCTCGCCCTTGCTCTGGTCCGGCCCCACATAGCCGGAGATCCCTTCCATCACCATACCCCTGCGATCCGTAAGGTCCGCCGTGATCTCGTAGCTCATGGTCCCGGAGCCTGAGCCGTCGGCGGTGCCGACGGCCCCGTTCCCCCGCACGAATATCCCGTAGCGGGCGCCCGCCGCCCCCAGGGGAGCACCGCCCACGTAATAAAATCGCCACTCCGGGGAAACGCCGGGGGAGGCCTCGGGGATCTCCACCCAGGGAGCCAGCGCGGCCTGGAAGTAGCTGTTGGAAACCGGCGGGATGACCAGGGAAGCGGGGCGTTCGAAGGAATCCGAGACTCCCATGCCGTAGGCCTGGCTCCAAATGTAGGTGCTCCCGCGGCCGATGCCGGCGAAGCCTCCGGTGATCTGCAGGTCCAGGCTCTGGTCATAGAGAGAGGAGCGCAGAATCTGCAGCTGCAAGGAGAATGACTCGCCCGCGTCATCCACGGCATAGCCCACGTAGTACCACCACTCGCTTTCGTACTGGGGCAAGAGCCCCATGCAGGACGGAAGGGCGATGCGGGGTACGTTCCACGATCCGCCTGGATCAACGATGGGCCATTCGAAGGGGGTGTAGGCCTCCGGCGAGTTGGAGGGCGGCCCGGCGGCCAGGGCCGGCGAAAGTCCAAAGAGGCAGCCGCAGATCATCAGCAAAACGGTTAGGCGCAGATTACGGCGGCGTCCGGTTTTTTCCGTCATGAAGCACCTCCTTGGATGAGGGGTCAGCATGGCCCCGGGTTGACGGCCGCTCCCTAGGGAGGATTTCCCGCCCTCCTGCCGTACTCGGAGAGCCTTCCCTGCATGGGTTCCAGAACGGGCTGCTCCGCGCCTTGGGCGGTCAGGAGCCTCAACAGCTCCTTCTGGATTTTCACGGCCTCGGGAAAACGCCCTGCCGCCGCCAGGGAAACCGCCAGGGCGTCCATGCAGGGCACGCAGGACGGCGAAAGCTGCACGGCCCTGCGTGCAAGCGCCGCCCCTTTCCCGGGGTCCGGCGGACGGACGGCGGTAGCGAAGAAACGGCCCGCATAGGCAAGCGCCTCCGGGTCGGCCGGGTTCATTGCCAGGAGCCTGGAGAAGACCTCCGCCGCGCGGCCCGTCTCCCCCTTGGCCGCCAGCGCGTGGCCCCAAAGGCCCAGGGCCCGCTCCTCGGTGTCTCCGGCCTTCTCTACGGCCCGCTCCGCGGCGAATGCCGCGGCAGTAAAGTTTTCCTGCGCGGCAAAGGAAAGAGCCCGCCCCATCCAGAAAGCCCCGTCCATGGCCGCGATCTCCCGGTGAACGTAAACAGCCGCCGCAACCGACAGTACGGTGGGAAGGATCAGGCAAAATCCCCACACGCCGCCTCCGTCCCTCCTGCGGGAGAGGGCCTCCGCCAGCCGGGAAAGCGCTCCCACGGCCTCTGCGGGCTCGGGGCCGGGCAGCACCCCTGCCTGGGCCGCCTGCAAGCCCGGATGAACATGCACGCTGATGCGCTGCTCCCCCTGCCCTGCCGGGACCCGCCCGTCCTCGGGAATCTCGCCCCGAAAGCCCGTGGCCTCGGCCAGCGCCTCCAGGAAGTCGCCGCCGTCCACGCCCAGGGCCATGAACTGCCCGGACCGCCGGGCCATCACCACCGCCGCCAGCGCATAGGCACACAAAGCAAAAAGCAGGAACCGGGCCTCGGTCACGGTCTGGGAGTAGGTGAGCGACCGGTATACCGAAACCGCGGCCATGGCAAACACCGGCACGGAAAGCAGAAGATAGTAGAGCGATACCGGCAGAAGAACGGGCCGCCGCCGGAACGCCGCCGCGGCCGCCATTGCCGCGAATGCAAGCCCGGCCGCCAACGGAAGATACTCTAGAAGATGCAGGCGCATGAGGCTCTCTTGTACGAAAAAAAAGATTTCGAATCGTTCATGAAAAAGATTCTACCACCCGGCCAGCGGCCTCTTCCGGAAGGCCGGCCGAGGTCCACAGGCGCACCCCGTTCTTCTCTTCCGGTTCCCGCCCGGCCGGGCCCTCTTCCCGGTAGAGATCGAAGACCAGGCGCAGACCGGGGTCGCGGGAGAACACAAAGGCCAAGGGGTAGAAAACCTCTTCTTCCCACAAAAGCCGGTACCCGGCCCGGCCTCCGGCGAGGTCCTGGAAAAAGGCGCAGGCATCCGCATAGGCCGGCTTACCCGCGTGGCGGCAGAAATCGTTCCCGTAGGCAGAGAGAACCAGAAGGAAGGCCGGCTTGCGTTCCGCCACATCCTGCCGCAAACGCGCCGCATCCACCTGGGACCGCGAGGTCTTCTCGTTGGTGAACAGGACCAGCAAATCCCCGTCCGGGTCCTCCACGTGCCGGGTTTCGGCCGTCTTGATGATCACCGACGACAGGCCATAGCCCATGACCGGAAAGAGCGCCGCCTGGTACAGGGTGAGGAGGACGGCCGGCACGAGGAGCGCTTTTTTCAAAAACGACCCGGTCCTTCCCCGGCTCGGGGACCCAAAAAAAAACGCGGCCATGGCCGCCAGAAAGGGCAGTGCGGGGGTGAAGGCCCAGGGCTGGCGTGTGAGCGTCAGGGCCAGGAGGGAACAGAGATAGGTTGCGGCGAAAGCCCCCCAGGGTATGAAAAACGACGCGGGCGCGGAGCGGAAGACAACGCCCGCAAGCCCGGCCCCGTAGACCGCGATGCCGGCGAAAAGCGGCAGAAACACGAGCAGCGGATAGGAGAAGCGGCCATAGGGGAAGGCGAAGCCTTCCCCCACCGAACGCAGGATGGAGGGATGCGGGTTGAAGTAGGGAGTCATCTCCACCAGGGAGAGCTCGTGGGAAGTGGGCGTGATCCGCGTGGATACGAGCAGCGCCACGCAGGCAAGATAGGCGACGAGCCCCAGCCAGACCTTGCGGTCGGCCAGGGTCTGCCGGAAGGCCCCGGCAACGGGCGCCCTTTCCCCCGGCTTTTCCCTTTTCGCCATGAACGCCGCGGCCAGAAACGACAAAACCAGCAGCGGATCGTACTTCACGAGGCAGAGCGCGCCGGACAAAAGTCCGGCCATCAGATAATCACTCTTCCGGCCCCGGCCCAGCGCGATGCGCCCGCAGAGCCAGAGCCCCCCGGTGATGAGGGCGAGCTGCAGCCCTTCGGTCTTCACCATCATCACCGACAGAACACCGATGGGCGACCAGGCCAGGAAAAAGGTCCCCAGGAGCGCCGTCCGGCTGTTGGAGAACAGGCGGAGCCCCCGGTAGAAAAAAACCGCCGAGGCCAGGTACAAAGCGATGTTCGCCAGGCGGAACAGCAGATAGGCATGCCCCAGGCCCGGCGTAACCAGAAGGAAGAAGGCGCGGAGGAGGATCTCGAAAAAAACATACAGGTGGACCGGATACGGCACTCCGGGATAGGCCGTGCCCTCCATCAGGTGGGCATAGACCGGGTCCACCAGGTAGCTCTCGTCATAAAGCGGCGGAAGAACGAATGCCAGCACCGCACAGAGCACTGCGGGAAGGGCGGACGCGCCCAGGGCCGCCAGGCTTCCTCCCAAAGCTCGTCCCGTCTCTTCCGAAGGCGCCTGCGCCATCCCATCCCGCTTTCAGGCCGGTTGAAAGAATAGGAAAAACAGGGCCGGACTCCCTATTTCAGGCCCGGCCCTCCCCTTACTCGGGAATCCCGAAAAAGACCGTATTGGCCCCGCCCGCCGGGTACGGGACCTCCCGCGCCTCCCATACGTAGCCCCGGGAGATGGGCCGGGTCATCTCGAACAGCTCCTCCGGGGTACGGGTCCGCAAAAAGCTCACCACCGCGTCCCAGGTGCCCAAAAGCGACACCGCAGGAACCAGGTAGGTGAAAAAGAGCTTGAGGCCTCTGTCCCGCTTCGCGAAGAAGGGGTTCAGGTAATGGGCCAGCACCAGGGGGATGAGCAGCGGGAAAAAGCCCGCGGGCCGCCGGTTGAAGCCCTCGGCCAGAAACACCGGCCTGCGCTTGGCCACGCAATCGGCCAGGATGGCCGCCCCCAGCTCGGGCCTGAAATGATGAAAGGCGTTGATGATGCATCGCCCGCTCCGGTCCAGGCGCTCCGGGACATCGGTGGCGTCCACGGGCTCGGGAACAGCCACCAGTTTATCCGGATGCCGGGAAACGGACCGCTCCATGGCCTCGCGGTTGGGGAAAAGATCGGAGATATAAAAGGTCGGGGGGCAAAACCCCGCCCGCTTGAGCGTATTCACAAGGATGGCCGCGGGCTCGCCCGTACCGGAGCAGAGGTCCAGGACCTCGTCCACCCCCGCCCTCTGGCAGAACTCCATGAAAACCGGGCCCACCGGCGCCAAAACGTTTCCCAGGCGAAGGCCGAGGCCCAGAATCTCCACGATGGAGTCCCGCAGGAAACGGGGCACGCGGGGGTTGTCGTTGAACTCGAAAGCCTGGATCCTGGGAATCTTCACGGCGCGTGTTTCCTTTCTTCCCGGTTGCGACCGTCTTCGGACCAATGACGATTATTTTACATGATCGGGGGGATCTCGAGCAGGCCCCCGAGATATAGCAGGAAAGCGGCGGCCGCGGCAACACCCGCCCTTCCCGACGCAGGAGAAGTCCAGCGCCGCCTTGACAGGAGCCCGCCTGAAAAGCTACAGGGTTCTTTCGCAAATCGGGATGCGGCAGCCGCATCGGGCGCCGTGATGAACTCCACCATTATCAACCGATGCCTTCCGGAGAATTCGGTTCGTACCTCCGGGCGGCGGAAAGGGTCTGCGGTCATGAACTACCATATCAAGGACGAGTCGTTGGCGGGTTCCGGCAAGCTTCGCATCGAGTGGGCCGCCCAGAGCATGCCGGTATTGAAGCGTATCCGGGAACGTTTCAGGAAAGAAAAACCGCTTGCCGGAGTCACGGTTGCGGCCTGCCTGCACATCACCACCGAAACCGCGGCGCTCCTGCAGACCCTGGCGGACGGCGGCGCCACTGTATACGCCTGCGCCTCCAACCCCCTCTCCACGCAGGACGACGTGGCCGCCAGCCTGGTGAAGAACGACAAGATCCCCTGCTTCGCCATCAAGGGCGAGGACACCCAGACCTATTACTCCCACATCAACGCCGTCCTGGACGCCAAGCCCCACTACACCATGGACGACGGCGCGGACCTGGTCTCCACGCTCCATGCCGAGCGTGCGGACCTGCTGGCCCATGTCAAGGGAGGGACCGAAGAGACCACCACCGGCGTCATCCGGCTGCGCAGCATGACCGCGGACGGCGTGCTCAAGTACCCCATCATCGCGGTGAACGACGCCAAGACCAAGCACTTCTTCGACAACCGCTACGGCACGGGCCAGAGCACGGTGGACGGCATCGTACGGGCCACCAACCGGCTGCTGGCCGGCTCCCGTTTCGTGGTCTGCGGCTACGGCTGGTGCGGCAAGGGCCTTGCCATGCGGGCACGGGGCATGGGCGCCAACGTCATCGTCACCGAGGTGGACCCCACCGCCGCCCTGGAAGCCGTCATGGACGGCTTCTCCGTGATGCCCATCGCGGACGCCGCCGTCATCGGCGACATCTTCTGTACGGTCACCGGAAACGTGAACGTGATCCGCAAGGAGCACTTCGCCAAGATGAAGAGCGGCGCCATCGTGGCCAACTCCGGCCACTTCAACGTGGAGCTGGATCTCCCCGGCCTCGTGGCCATGTCCAAGGAAACGCGGGAGATCCGCCCCTTCGTGGTGGAGCACAAGCTGGCCGACGGCCGCCTCATCAACGTTCTGGGCGAAGGCCGGCTCATCAACCTGGCCGCAGCCGAGGGGCACCCCTCCTCGGTCATGGACATGAGCTTCGCCAACCAGGCCCTCTGCATCGAGTACATGGTGGAAAACCAGGGCAATATGGCCGTGAACGTCTACCCCGTGCCCGAGGAGATCGACAAGGAGATCGCACTGGTGAAGCTGGCGGCCATGGGCGTGGTCATTGACACGCTCACGGAAGAGCAGGAGCGCTACCTGGCCTCCTGGAACATGGGCACCTAGCAGGAAAGCGTGGCCTAAACCATCCACGAAATCTGTGCGACAGGGGCCTTGCCGGAGTCATTTTAGTAAAAGTTTTCAGGAGGAACAGCCGACCGAGAGGCCCCCTGCGGAGCCGAAAGCAAGGCCCGTGCCGCGGGTCCGCTTAATTGCTACCATTAGGAATTTAGTGCGCCTTCTCCGCTTTCGAAAGTAGGCATTTTTTCGGCCGCTCCGGACAAAGCCGCAGCAGCAGGAGCTCCCGCGGGCCAGGATGGCTTCTATCTGGCGTAATTACAGGGCTTTTTTGGTGCGTCGGCAGGGCTTCGAAACGGGGAGCGGAGCCCCACTTGACACGCTGTCGCGGATATCTTATAGTAAAGCAACCCAGAGAAAAGACCCCCCCTTTTCTTTGCGGTGCCCCTGGCGGGAGTGAGTAAAATCACTTCCCCAGGGGCTTCATTTTCTCGGCCCCCGCAGCATTCCGGCACCGGGGGCGGCCCATCCTCCCCCGCCAGGACCCGTTCATGGAAAACAGACCCGACCTTTCCGTTTCCATTGCCGATCTGCGCCTGAAAAACCCGGTGCTCACCGCCTCGGGGACCTTCGGGTACGGACTGGAGTTTTCCGACCTTTTCGACCCCGACCTCCTGGGCGGCATCGTCACCAAGGGCCTGTCCCTTTTGCCCAGCCCGGGAAACGCTCCGCCCCGCATCGTGGAAACCGCCTGCGGGATGCTGAACGCCATCGGGCTGGAGAACATCGGCGTCGAGGCTTTTGTGCGGGACAAGCTGCCGGCGCTTTCCAAGCTCTCCTGCGCCATCATCGTGAACATCTACGGCAAAACCGCGGACGATTACGCGAAGCTCGCGGAGATCCTGGACGCGCACCAACAGGTGGCTGCCCTGGAGGTGAACGTGAGCTGCCCCAACGTGAAGGCGGGCGGGGTGGCCTTCGGCCAGGACCCGGCCGCGGCCGCCGAGGTGACCAGAAGGGTGCGGGAAAAGACCCGAAAGCCCGTCATCGTGAAGCTCACGCCCAATGTCGCGTCCATAGCTCCCATCGCCCTGGCCGCCGCCCGCGCCGGGGCCGACGCCGTGTCCCTCATCAACACCATCACCGGCATGGCGGTGGACATCAAGACCCGGCGGCCCAAGCTGGCCAACATAACGGGCGGGCTCTCCGGTCCGGCCATCAAGCCCGTGGGGCTCCGCATGGTGCGCGAGGCCGCCTTGGCCTTGAAGAAAGAAATGCCGGAAAAGAACGTGCCGGTCATCGGCATCGGCGGCATCGTGACGGCCGAGGACGCCCTGGAGTACCTCCTGGTGGGGGCATCGGCCGTCCAGGTGGGCACCGCAAGCTTCGTGGACCCTCTTGCGGCGCGAAGCGTGTTGGAGGGAATCGAGGCCTTCTTCGCCGAGAATAAAATTGCAGGGCTCTCTGACTTCGTGGGCAGCCTGCAGGCCTGAACACGGAATATCCGGCGGCCCCTTCCGCCGGGCGGAGAAGAGAATATGAAAGCGAACCAACGCCGATTCGCGGTGGATGAAAAAGAGTACCCGTTCAAAGATCACTGGTTTACGCGCAACGGCTCCACCATGCACTATGTGGATGAAGGAAGCGGCCCCGCCGTCCTCATGCTCCACGGCAACCCCACCTGGTCCTTCCTCTACCGGAAGGTCATCAAGGGCCTGACGGGCAAATGCCGGGCCATCGCGCCGGACTACCCCGGCTTCGGGCTTTCCGATCACCCGGCGGGATACGGCTACACGCCCGCCGAGCACGCGGACTGGGTCGCGGCCCTTCTGGACCACCTCGAGATAGACCGCCATATCCTCATCGTCCAGGACTGGGGCGGCCCCATCGGGCTTTCTTTGGCCGTACGAAATCCCGAGCGCCTGGCCGGCCTGGTCCTTTGCAACACCTGGTGCTGGGCCCCCATGACCAATGCGCTGGTGTTCTCCTTCGTCATGGGCGGCCCCTTGGGGCCCTTCCTCCAGATGAAGAAGAACGTTTTCGCGCGTTTTCTGGTGCCCGCCGGCATCGTGGCCAAAGAGAACAAGACCTCCGGGATCCTTGCCGCCTACCTGGCCCCTTTCCCGGACCCCGCCTCCCGCAAAGGCACCTACGTGTTCCCGCGGGAAATCCGAAAGTCGGCCGAATGGCTTGGCGAAATCGAAGGCAAGCTTCCCCTGATCGCTCAAAAACCCATCGAGATGGTCTGGGCCATGAAGGACTTCGCCTTCGGCAGCGAAAGCTACGTCAAGAGGTGGCTGGGGCATTTCCCCGGGGCGAACCTCAACCGCATCGAAAACGCCTCCCACTACCTTCAGGAGGATTGCCCGGAGCAGATCGCGGTTGCCGTGGAGAGGCTCCTGGCGAAGATCGGCTAGGCCCGCCGGCAAGGCTGCGCCCGGCCCGGGCGCACGAACGCAGGCAAAGGGCGCGATACCGTGCGCCCCCGGAAGGATGAGCGCATCGTGAAGCTTCGTCCCTTCAAGCTGGAACGCTACTTCGCCCGGTACGAGTTCGCCGCCTCCTATCTACTCTGCTCCTCGGACTGCGAAAGCATGCGCCTGGACGAGCTGCTGGCCTTTTCCCCCGATGCCGGGGAGCGCTTCGATTCCCTGTGGCTGGGCTACACCGAGTCCCAGGGCGCTCCGTCCCTGCGGCGGGCCATCGCCGCCCTCTACGGGCAGGTTGCGGAAGAGGAGATCCTCGTTCACGCAGGCGCCGAGGAGGCCATCTTCAACTTCATGAACGTGGTCCTGGAGCCGGGGGACCGGATCGTGGTCCACACGCCCTGCTACCAGTCCCTGGCCGAGGTGGCCCGCAGCATCGGCGCCCAGGTGGTTCCCTGGCGCGGAAACCCCTTCCAGGGCTGGCCCCTGGACCTGGACGAGCTCGAATCCCTCCTCGCGCCCCGCACCAAGGCGGTGGTGGTCAACTTCCCCCACAACCCGACGGGATTTCTGCCGGACTCCGCATTCGTTCGCGGGCTCTCCGAGCTTTCCGAGAAGCACGGCTTCCTGGTCTTTTCCGACGAGGTCTACCGCGGGTTGGAACTCGACCCGGACGACCGGCTGCCCAGCTTCGCCGACCTGAACGAACGCGCCGCGGCCCTGGGCGTCATGTCCAAGACCTATGGCCTGGCCGGGCTGCGCATCGGCTGGATCGCCACCAGGAACCGTTCATTGTACAAGGAGATGGCCGCGTTCAAGGACTACACCACCATCTGCAACCCTGCTCCCTCCGAGTTTCTGGCCGAGCTGGCCCTGCGGAACGCGAATGCCATCGTTGCGCGCAACCTTGCCATCATCCGCCGAAACCTGGACCTCCTGGACTCCTTTTTCGCCTCGCATGCGGAGCTGTTCCGCTGGCACCGGCCAAAGGCGGGCTCCGTGGCGTTTCCGGCGCTCTTGCAGGGCGGGGTCGAGCGCTTCTGCGCGAAAGCGGTGGAGAAGGCCGGGGTGCTGCTGCTGCCCGGAACCCTGTATGAACAGGGCCTGAACTCCTTCCGCGTGGGCTTCGGCCGGAAAAATTTGCCCGAGGCCCTGGGGAGGCTGGCCGGGTTCCTGGAAACGCCGGGCCTTGCTTGACCGCGCCCTTCCCTGCATCCCCCCGCCCGCGCTCGGGGCTTGACCGCAGGCCCGCAGGGAACGTAATCTCAGAAACAACCTGCCCGTTCCGCAAACCCTCTGGAGGTCCACCGTGCGCTTGCCGAAGCTCCTGATCCCTGTTCTGCTTGCGGCCCTTGCCTGCGCCGCCTGCGCCTCCCCCTCCCGCTATGCCGCCCGGGCCCAGGAGCCCGCGCTGGACTTCTCCCGATACGGCTTCAATCCGGAAACGACCCTCGCAAGCCGGGTCGCGGAGCCGCCGGACTTCGTGCTGGATTACCTGAAGAAGATGGACGAACGCCCCGGCTATGCCCCCCACACGCTTTCCCCGCAGGAGCGGGAGATGGTGGAGCACAAGCTGGAGCTTCTTCCCCGAGGCTACCAGGAGATCTTGCGCGAAAGACTGCTGGGCCTGTACTTCGTGGACGACTTCCTGGGAAGCGGCTACACGGAGTTCGTGCCGGATGGCCAGGGCCGGGTGTTCTCCTTCATGGTGATCAACTCGGACGCCTTGAACGCCCCTCTTTCCGACTGGCTGACCCAAAAGGAGAACACCGCCTTCTCGCAGGACACGGACCGCGTGAAGGTGGAAGTGGACTGTGGCGCGGATGCTCCGGCCCTGCCCTGGGTCCTGCTGCACGAGGCCACCCACGTGGCGGATTATGCCGAAAACTTCACCCCCTACGTGGAGCCCGCCGTGTGGGAGCTCCAGGGCAAGCCCAAGCGCAGCTCCGCCTTTACCAAAGGGATCTGGGTGAGCTATGCCGTTCCGAGGCGGGAAATCAAATGGCCTTACTCCGGCAATGTGCGCTTCTACGGCCTGGGCAAAGGCCCGGGCCTCGCCCTTTCCCGGGCGCCCGAGGTGTACCAGGCCCTTTCCCGCACCCCCTTCGCCTCGCTGTATGCCAGCCAGAACTGGGCCGAGGACCTGGCCGAAGCCATGACCCTGTATCACATGTTCAAGGAAATGGGGGCTCCCCTCGCGATCCGGGTATTCCAAGACGGAAAGCCGGTATGCACCTTCCAGCCCTTTGCAGGAGCCGAAGACCTACGCGCAAAGCGCAATCTGCCCGAAAAGCTTTTGTAAAATTTTAGGCGCGGACCAACACGCGGGAAAAAAGAATAGACGCGGGTGCATCCTGCAAGCGCGGCGTTTCCCCCGTCACCCGCCGGGCTTCCTCGCGAACACATAGGCCCTCCGGCTGGGGTACTCCACGCCGGGATAGGGCTCCCGCAGGACAATCTCGATCCCTTCGAAACCCGTCTCCTTCAAGCAGCCGGAAACATAGGCGCTTTCAAAGAGCATGAAGTCCATCTCCACCGCTTTCCCCAAAAACTCGGTAATGTGAAGGGTTTCAGAACCCGCGTGGAAGGCCAGGAGGAGCAGGCCGCCGGGCCGGAGCACCCGGAACATCTCGGCGAGGGCCTGTTGCGCCTGCTCGCGGGTGAAGTGGACGATGGCGTAGAAGGAGACGATGCCGGCGGCCGAGCCGCTTTCCAAGGCCAGATGAAGGATGTTTCCCTGTTGAAAGGGGATTCCGGGGTGGGCGGCCCGGGCATGGGCCAGGAGCTTTTCGGAGAGGTCCAGGCCGGAGATCTCCACGCCGAGGTTTCGCAAAAAGCCCGCGGTCTGGCCCGGACCGCAGCCCAGGTCCCACACCGGCCCCCGGCCGCCCAGCTCCCGCGCGAAGCGACGCAGCATTTTACGGTCCTTGGGCTTCTTGTCGTGCTCACCGGAGAAGGCTTCGGCATACTCTTGGGCTATCGAATCGTAGGCGTCTTTCACCTTGTCCATATCTTGCGCCATGACAAGAGCCCAACCGAATCGAAGCCGTATCAAAAATGAGAATGAAAAAAATTTCGCTCGGAAGGGATTCCCCCTTACACACACAACTCGTTTGCCGTTTTTGCTTCTTCTATCTTTTGCCCTTGCCGTTGTGCCTACCCGGCAAGCGCCGGGGGGATCCATCCGCCGTTGGCCTTTTCCAGCGCCAGGGCCGCGGCCACGGAGAGGTGGTCGTTTCCGGGAGCGGCCACGGCCTGCACGCCCAGGGGCAGCCCCTTGGGTGAAATACCCATAGGGCATTCCGTGGCCGGGAAGCCCATGACGTTGAAGATTCCGGTGTGGACGAAGTGATGGAAGTAGAGCAAGGGCAAGTGATGCCGGGGCGCAAGCCGGGAGTATGGGGGGTAGAGGATGATGCCGTCGTCGCCCAGCAGGGCCAGGAGGTCCTTGCGTAGCTCCTTTCCCAGGGCCACATATTTTGCGGCGGATTTATCGGCGGGCAGGCGCTCCATGGCGGCCAGGAGCAGGGCCGGCAGGGTGTGGGCGCTTGCTCCGATGGCCCATTTGGCGGTTTCGGCCGCGAGCCGGACGGGCTTGCCGTTTCCCAAGGTGGTCCCGAAGGGGGTCGAGTCCACGGCGCTCAGCATGGATGCCCAGATGAGGAAGCTCTTCTTGAGCAACGGCAAGCGGGCGGTGGTTATTTTGGCACCGGCCTTTTCCAGGATCTGGGCCGCCTTTTTCTGGGCGGCGGCCAGCTCGGGATGGACGCGAATGTTGCCGGTGCCGGGGATCACGACCACGCGGAGCCCGGCAAGGTCCACCGTATCCGGGTCCTTGAGGAGGATGGAGACGCAGCCGTGGTCTTTGCCGTCGGGGCCCGCAAGGGTCCTGACCAGCGGCCACAGGTCCGCTGCGCGGCGGCACATGGGGCCGGTGGTGGCATAGCCGGAGATCTCGTTTTCCGCGTGGGGGAACTGGCCGGTGTTGGGGACCAGGCCCGCCGTGGGCTTGTGGCCGAAGATCCCGTTAAAAAATGCGGGCATGCGAATGGAGCCGCCGATGTCCGAGCCCAGTCCGAAGGGGGAACCGCCCGCGCCGATGATGGCGCCCTCGCCACCGGAGCTTCCGCCCGCGATACGCTTCACGTCGTAGGGGTTGTTGGTCCTCCCGTAGATACGGTTGTCGGTCTCCATCCACATGGCCAGCTCGGGCAGGTTGGTGACACCCATGGGGATGGCCCCGGCGCGGCGCAGGCGGGCCACGGCGGTGGCGTCCTCGGTGGCCACGATCTTCTTGCGTGCGGCCAGCCCCGATGTGTTGGGCATGCCCACCAGCGCAAAGGACTCCTTGATGGTGCAGGGAACGCCGTGGAAGAGCGGACAAGCCTGGGGCCCTTTCTCGGATAGGAGGCGGTCGGCTTGCCGGGCTTCGTCCATGGCCGCATCGAAGCGGTTGCGCACCAGGGCGTTCAGATGCGGGTTGACCTTCTGGATCTGCTCGATATGGGCGGCAACCACCTGCTCTGAGCTTGCCTGTCCCTTTTTTATCAGGTCCGCCAGCTGGGTGGCGGAGAGGGTGCAAAACTTGTCCATGGAAGATGCCTTTTTAGAGAAAATTTTAAAAAGAAGCGGAGGGGTCTGCGGGAATCGGAACCGGCATGCAGGAAAGAGGCTCAGGCTTTTTTCGCCGGCCGGCCCTTCCGGATGGCGCGGTAGCCGAAGAAAACGGCGATCCAGAAAAAGACCAGCCCCACCCAGATGATCACGCTCTCCGGAATGGTTTCCCAGATACTGCGATAGGAGAAAACCGAGGTTGCCAGGGTGCAGAAAACCGCGATGGGGATGAGCTGCCATACCACCGACGGCCGGTCTACCAGCCGCACCTCCCGCGTACGGGAGATGCGGTCCGCCAGGGAGAGCCGTTCCGGGGAAAGAAAGGACATGATGTACAAAACACCCAGGCTCGCTCCCAGAACCAGGTATCCCAAGAAGCGGAGGAACCAGGTGTCCATGCCGCTGGCCGGGGTTCCGTCGCTTCGGATGACGCGGATTCCGGCGAGGCGTTGGCCCCAGGTCTGACCGGAGGGTTTGGGCGCAACAACAATGGCGTAGAAGAGCAGGAGAAAAGCCATTGCGCTAAGTGCGCCGCGCATGATGGGAAGCGCCGGCGCGCTGCTGCGGTAGGCGGCAACGACCGAAACCCCGAACCTGCTGGTGAACAGCAAATCCGTGGGGATGAAAAGAATGAGCCAGAAGGAGCCCGCCACCAGGAGGGTGAGCAGCGCGGCCAGAAACCGGAGGTGCAACGGGGCGGAAGGCTGCCGGGAGAGGATCATCTCGATGGTGGGGCCCCGCCATTCGTTGCGGATGCGGTCCGGCTCCTCCTTCCACAATCCCTTGACCAGCGGACGGGGCGCGGCCTCGGGCTCGGCTGCTTCCATCCGCTGAGGCCGGGGTTTTTCTGGGGAAGACGGCGGCGGGGTCTTGGGGGAAGAAGGCGCCTGGGGGGAAGGTCCGGGAGGCTCGCGCATCTCTTTTTTCCCGGCAAGGGCCTCGGGCGACTCCACGACCTTCCCCAGGGCCGTGGCCAGGCATGCGACGTCCTGCTTGATGAGGGAAGGAAGGACGCCCTGGAGAAAATCGTAGGTCCTCTTGTCCAGGTGGATGTCGGGGTTTTTCTCCAGCAGGTAGGCGATGAACTTGCGGAGGGAGGAAAGGAGCATCTGGTCCTTTACGCCGGGGAAGTCCTGGAAGATGATCTTGCTCCCTTCCATCAGGTACCCGCGCCGGTTGGTTCCTATATAAATCAGAACGGAAAATCGCTTCTCGTTTTCCTCCACGTTTCCGAACACCGAAACCAGGGAAATCTCCGAGTAGGAAAAGCGGCTTTTATCCTTGCGGTTGACGTCAATTCCTTCCTCCCAGCCGGAAAGCCTCGGTACGGAGAAAGGCGCATACATGGCCTCCGCGGGAATCGGATCGGCGGAGACTACGGAGATGGCGCTTTTCTTGGGGATCTCCACCGGCTGTGCTGCCACGCTCTCGTCCAGCTCTTCGGTGCCGGGCTTGAGCGCGCTGATGTGGCAGATGGCGCCCGCCTCCTCGAATATCTTGGCATAGGAAAGAGCGGTGGCGAGGTCCAGGCTTTGACGGATGATGGGGCCGGGAGAGGAGAATAGGAGCTCGATCTGAGAGCTGTCCATCTCCAGAAGACGGGCAAGCTCGCGTTTAACGTTTCGGGGCTTCTTGCCGGGGTATAGTACGCCGGAAAAAACCACCTTGTAGCGGACAGGGCGCATGTGCTGCCTTTGCTGCGTGGGTTAGAGGGAATACATCTGCTTCAGGGCTAGGTCCGAACACTCACGATACTGTAAATCCACTGCGCGGCAGGGCGCGTTTTTCCTCTCTGCTCCGGGCAAATAATAATCGTTCCGATAAGGGGATGAATAATCGTGAATTTTACAGGAAATTGACGGTTCGTGCAAGGAGTCCGGGGCGCAAAAAGGGCCGAGGCCGTGCTTTTTCTCATCGCCGTTTCCGGCCGGGCAGGGAAAGGACCCGCTTTCGAGCCGGGGAATTGACAGGGGCCGGGCTTTTTATTAATGTGACCGATAAAGATGCCCGGAACGATTGTGAAAACTTTCACAAAGACGAGCCTTTGGGAAACCTGTGGCAAGGCTCGCCCGGGGGCTTCTGGAAGGAACGCGGGGCAGCGCGGATGCGGCCCCGGTCCGGAAACGCCGTTTTTTCGCCATCCGGTTCTCCCACCAGCATAAAAAGTGAGGCCAACATGAAAAGCAAGGGCATTGTCGCAGCAACGCTGGTAAGCCTCTTTCTGCTGGCGGCCGGATTCCCGACCGCAGCCGCCGCCTTCAACATGGCGACCCGCAAAGCCATCGTGGCGGACGCCACCGCCTTCTGCCCGGACAATCTGCGCGAGTACCTGACGGAGCACGAGACGGAAGTGTCGGGCGGCATGATTTTCGATTACCTGAACCACAGCAAGATCAAACCCCAGCAGATCGCCTCCGTTTACAACCTCCTGGTGGCGCGGATCAAAAGCGGCAAGCTGAACGATCCGGAGACCGCCAGGGGCTTCGGAGTGCTGGCCTGCATGCTTTCTGAAGCCGTTGCCCCGGGATTCTTAAGCTCCTCCCAGGACCTGAACCCGCCGCTCGTGGAGTATGACGGATTCACGGAAATCACGGATCCCAAAGGCAAGGTGGAGGAACTCATCGAAAGCCACAAGGCTTTCTACGGAGACAAACGGGACTTGGTAACCATGGCGGCCTACGAGCTTTGCGTAAACCAGGTTGCGGACCTGTGGACCACCGCCTGGAAGGACGCCGGCATGGAAATCGGCCCCATGGCCGAGGTAGGCAAGAAGATCCTCCGGGAACAGACGATTGTGCTGGATACGGAAGCGCCGGTCGTGGGCCAGGCCGCCGGAGGCGCCGCGGGCAAGGCGGGAGCACAGGCAGGGGCCCCCAACATGCCCGGCGGCGGGATCAACCCGACCGATATGCTGAACGCCATCACCAAGTCCATGAAGCTTCCCAGCGACTAGGAGAAGTTTGCAGCCTGCCCTCGGAACGCGCTGCTCGGGCGGCCCGGGAGAGGCTTCCGACTCGGGAAACCAAAAGCCGCAACGAAGGAGGAGGATCCTCTTCCCCTCTTCGTTGCGGCTTTTTTCCTTTCGGATGCGACCGCTCGTCCACGAAAGCCGACGGCCCCGAACCGAGTTTCGCTCCACCCCAGAGCCCGTCGGCGTGAACCAATACCGTCAGAGCGAAATCGTCTCGCCGTCTTCCGGAATCAGGACCTTCCCCGCCAGCCCGGAGGACTGGAGCCGGCTTCTCAGCATATCCCGCGTCGTGACGCAGTGGTTCAAGGCCTCCAGGTGCACCGCCACCACCTTGCCGGGCGCCAGCCCGACGAACTCCATCACCTCGTCAATAGGCATGAGAATGGGGCGGCCGATGTCCAGCACCGCGCCGCCGGCGTTTATGACGCAGACTTCCGGCCTCTCCTCTTCCAGCACCCGCCGCATCCCGTCGGTTAAAACCGTATCGCCCGCGATATAGAGGCTCGGCTCCCCGGGAAAGCGGAGCAAAAACCCCACCCCCGGGCCCATGAGCTTTCCTATCAGCCCGTACCCGTGGACCGCCGGAACGGCGCGGATCCGTCCTCCCAGGCACTCGGCCCAGGAGTCGAAAGGAACCCCGACGGCGGCAACGCCTTTCTTTGCCAGCGCCTTTTGGTCCCGCAGGCTGCAAAACGCGGGAATGCCGTTTTTTTTCAGAAACCGCAGGCCGGTAGGGTCCAGGTGGTCCAGGTGGCCGAAACGGAAGTGCGATATCAAGGCCGCGTTGACGCCGGAAAGGGCCGCGGCGGCGTTTTCCGGCAGGTCTTTGACGGGGTTCAGCCTGGGCGGGCGGCGAAAAAGCGTGAAGGGTGGAATGCCGCCCTTGGGGCTCAGGCAGGGGTCCACCAGTATCCGCCCGCCGGCCGGGTTGAGGACGACGGTGGCGTTTCGCAACAGTTGTAGATCCATTGCAGGAATCCAGAGCCCTTCTTGAAAGAGAAAGGGAGCCATCCGGGGAAGGGGAAATGAGGGTTTTCCCCTTCCCTGCGAAGCCCCCGTGTGCGTCTTGGAAGAGCTTCAGTACTTCGGCTCGAGCGTCAGAACGTTGGCGTACTTCTTCTCCACGGCCGCCGGAGCAAAGGGCATGTGGTTATAGTCCCCCGAGAGCCAGGTGAAGATCCCGTCGCGGTAGTGGGGGCTGGCCGGGTTTCCGGACTGGCCCGTGGAGTTCATCAGATAGAGCGGCTCCTCTTGCCCGAAATCCACCACCATGCGCATCTCCGGGATATACCAGGTGGCGAAGTCGCGGCCCAGTAGGTAGCCGGAAACGTTGATGGTGCTGTGGTCGCCGCCGGCCGGGAAGGGCCCCGCGTTGAGGTAGCCGGAAATCGCCCGCAGGCCCATGCGCTTGAAGAACTGGAGGCTGTCCCCCATCTTGCTGGTCTCGGTTTCAAAGCTGTACTTGTGGAGCTTGCCCCAGGTCCAGTCCCGCCGGTCCTTTCCCAGCTTCTGCTCGAGATATGCGATGCAGTCCGCCAGGCTCTTGGCCAGGATCTCGGCCTTCTTCTCCTTCTGCTTCGTGGCCGTATCGTCCCAGAAGGGGCTTTCGTCGCCACGGACGCAGATGTGGTCCTCGGTGGCTCCATAGGAAACCGCCTCCATGTTGACAAAGGCCTTCCACACCGGCCCGTCCAAAGGCCCCAGTTCGTCCCCGAACAGGTTCAGCGTGACGGTGTTCAAAAAGCTTTCGAACACGGCCGCGTCCAGGCTGTCCGCACTCAGGTTGCCGTCCATGCGGCGCAGGATGATGGAGGCTTCCCGGGCCTGCTTGCGCCAGGCCGGGTTGGGCCAGGTATTGATGATGCGAACGATCTCGTCGGTGCACTCCGAGTTGAACAAAACCCTTTTGACCTTCTCCACCCGCGGCGAAACCTGATCGTACTGCATGGTGAAGCAGGCTTTGGCGTCCTTCTTCTGCTCCGCGGACAAAAGCCGCACGATACGGTTCACGCGGTCCGGGGCGAACCAGGAGGAAGAGAGGATATGGGGGAAGTCCGCGGGCACGGTCCGGTTGTTGGCGGTGGCCAGATACCCCGTTTCCGGGTCCTCGGCGTGGGGAAGGCTCGAGAAGTCCAGTTGCCCCTGCCAGTCATACTCGCCGCTCCATCCCGGCGAAGGCAACAGGCCGCGGCCCGCCTTCCGGACCGGATAGACTCCGGTCACCTGCCAGGCGATGTGATCACGATCGGCATAGAGCATATTGAGGCCCATTCCCCGAATCTTGGCCATGGCGGCCCGTGCCTGGGCCATATTTTCCGCGCGCGCGATATCCAGAAAGCCGTCGAAAGTCATGTCTTTTTCCGCCTGGTCCCAGGCCAGGGCCAGGCCGAAGGGCAGATCCACGGCGTCCGGCATCAGGGGGTGGGATACCCCGTAGGCCAGGGCGTCGTTGATGAGCGGGCCGTGTACGGTTTCATGGACGACCTTGATGACGGACTTCCCGTCCGAGGAGTCGAACTTTTCCGGCCGCTCCGCCGTGGGGCACCATCGGCCTTCGTGGAGGTAGTGAAGCTTGCCGTCCATCATCTTTAGCTGCTCCAGGAAGATGTCCTGGTTGTCCGACATCACCATGGTCATGCCCCAGGCCACGCGTCCGTTGGTTCCGGCCACCACCCCCGGCACGCCGGGGAGCGAGATCCCGGCTGCGTCGTAGAAACCCTTGCACCTCATATGGACCAGGGTCCAGAGGCTGGGCATGCTGATGGGGAGGTGGGTGTCGTTGGCCAACAGGGCCGCGCCGGAAACGGTGTTCGTCCCGGAAACGGCCCAGTTGTTGGAGGCGGGTACCGCCGCTGCGGAAAGGGCGGAGAACCCGGCAAAGAAGCCCGAGAGCCCGGAGAGGTCGCCGGGCAGCGCCGCCAGCTCCTTGGCGCTGATCTTCTTCGCCTCTGAAAAGCAGATGGGCTCGTCCGGGTAGATGGGAGTGAGCCACACGGCCTTTTCCGGGCCCACCCGCTTGGCCACGGTCAGGTAGCCGAGCTCCTGGCACATGTTCATGGAAAGCCCCATGTCCAGCAGGCTGAAGATGTAAAAGCTGTCCTGGGGACGCCAGGGATCGGGCTTGTATCCGGAGAGCGCCAGGTCGAAGGGCATGTGGTCCCGGTGGGTCCAGATGTAGGCGTTCACGCCCTTGGCATAGGCGTCCAGTACCTTTTTGAGGTCTGCCGAAGAGTCGGCATAGGCTTTATCGGCGCGCCCTTTCAAATTGATGGTCCGCATGAAAAGGTCCAACCCCAGCGCTTCGGGGCCGGCCATCTCGGCCAGGCGCCCCTGGGCGGCCAGGGCCTGGCCCAGCATCTGGGAAAGGCGGTCCGCCGCGTCGGCATAGCCTTTCGCAAAACACAGGTCATACTCGTTCTCCGCGGAAATGAAGGGGATACCCATGGCGTCCCGCCGGATCACCGCGCCTTTCTCAATGCCGGGAAGGGCAACCGTGCCCGACTGCTCGGGCAGGCTATCCTGAAAGCTTTTGTTCAAAAAACCGGCGCATCCGGTTCCCAGAAGACAAAGGGCCAGAAGCGGAAACAACAGGCGTCTCATGGGGCTTCCTTTCCGGGCGAACGACGGCCCGAGGCATTCCGCGACCATGCGGCGGAAAACCGCCGGGGGGTTGATTTCGGGGGGCTGTGATCCGGGCATGGGCGACTATACGCAAAGCGCTTGCGGGCCGTCAAGCGATAGGCGTTTCTTCCTCCGGTTGCAGGCCGATACCGCAAGTGATAGGTTTAAAGAACTTGTTGGATGCAAAGGGGCGGTATGGACGAGGAAACCATTGTCCTTCCCATAGACGGCGTGCTGGACCTCCATGCTTTCCGGCCCGGGGACACGGAAAACGTGACCCGGGACTACCTCACGGCCTGCCTCGAGGCTGGTGTCCTTTCCGTGCGCATCGTCCACGGCAAGGGAAAGGGCGTGAAGCGCCGCATCGTGCACCGGGTGCTGGCCTCGCTTCCCTTTGTTTCTTCTTACTCCCTGGCGGACGAGCAGGCGGGCTCCTGGGGTGCCACCGTGGCGACGCTTGCAGGCGGAGAGAAATGAAACCGGCCCATCGAACCCTGGACGCCTTCGGCCCGGCATGGGAGAGCTTCGTCATGGAGGAGGCCGGAAAGCTGGGCTGCGTGCTGGACCCGCCCCGCGCAGGCCTGCTGGCGCGCCACGCCCTCCTGGTCCTCGCCAAAAACCGGGAGATGAACCTCACCTCCATCACGGACCCGGCCGAGTTCGCGGAAAAACACGTTCTGGACAGCCTGGCCCTGTGCGCGGCCCTGCCCAGCGGGACGCGAACCTTGTGGGACCTGGGGTCGGGCGCGGGATTTCCCGGCATGGTGGCGGCCGCAGTGCAGCCTTCCCTTTCCGTCACCCTGGTGGAGTCCCGGTCCAAGAAGGCGGCCTTTCTCTCCTTTGCGGCTTCCGAACTTATGCTTTCCAACGTTTCGGTGGCAAATGCGCGGGCCGAAGCTCTGCTCTCGGAGCCGGGCGCCCCGCTCCCGGACGTTTGCGCGGCCCGCGCGGTGGCGAGCCTCGCCGAGCTTTTCCGGCTGTGTAAGGCCTATCTTGCGGCAGGAGGGCTCCTCATCGCTATGAAGGGCCCGGATGCGGAGGCGGAGATGGTGGAACTCGCAAAGAAGGCAGGCAGGAAAAAGGCCCTGCGGCCGGTGACGGAGATGTCCGCCTACGGGCTCCCTGCAGCGGGCCGCAGGGCCCTGGTCTTCCTTCGGGGGGAAAAGCCCGCGGGCTAACGAAAGAGTTTCCGGAACTTCTCCGCCTTCTCCTCGTCAATCCCGCCCTTGCCGAGCGCCACGTCCGTGGTGGAAAGCCCCAGGCTTTTATACAGAGCGGCAAGCCGCGGGATCTTTTTTTCGATCTCGCCAAGGTGCCTCTCCACGGTGGTGAGGTCCCCCCGGGCGATGGGGCCTGTGAGAGCGTTGGGAATCCCCTGGGCCTGGATGTTCCCCAGGGTGCCGTGGATCAGCGGCAGGAGCCCCTGGAGGGATTCCGCCGGGCTGATCCCCGCCGCCTCGTTGAGCGCAAAGGCCATGGAAAGAATGGTGACCAGGTAGTTGGAGGCCACCACGGCGGCCGCGTGGTACAGGGTCTTGGCTTCGGAGCGCACCCGGGCGTGGTTTGCGCCCAGGTCCGCCACGATCTGACGACAGATGGACAGGGCTTCGGGGTCCCCTTCCAGCGATACCAGGATCCCCGAAAACAGGTTCACCCCCGGCCGGTCGCCGGCGAAGCTCTGCATGGGGTGCATGGATCCGATGCGCGCCCCGCATTTCCGAGCGCTTACAAGGATCTCCGAGGTGAGCGCTCCGCTGGAATGGAGGACCACCGACCCCGGCGCGAAGCCGTCAGCGTCGGCGATGGCGGCGCAGACCCCTTCGATGGCCGAGTCGGTGGTGGTGAGAAAGCACAGGTCCGCTTTCTTCGTTACCTCCCAGGGATCCGTGGACCAGTTGTCCGTTTCCAGAATATCGGCGGCGGCCCGGGCATGGACCGCGGTCCGGCTGGCCACCCCGGCGACGGGGTATCCGGCCTGGAACAGGAGCCTTCCCAGGGCGTTTCCCAGGGTCCCGCATCCCACGATGCAGAAGCTCGGCTTGGGCATGACCTCCCCTTTCCTTACAAAGGCGGTTGCCGGGCTTTGCCGGGTTATTTTTTGAAGCTGTACTCGTCCGAGGGAAAAGCCTTCTCCCGCACCTCGGCCACGTAGCGAGCCATGGCTTCCCGGGCCTGCGAAGCAAGGTTCCCGTAGCGCTTGACGAACTTGGGAACATGGCCCTCGTTTAGGCCCAGCATGTCGTGGAGCACCAGGACCTGGCCATCGCAGGCCACCCCCGCTCCGATGCCTATGGTGGGGATGGATAGGGTCTCGCTGATCTTCTGGGCGATCTCGGCGGGAATGCCTTCCAGGACCACGGAGAAGGCCCCGGCCTCCTGCACGGTGCGGGCGTCCGTCAGAAGCTTGTCCTCCTGGCGCTGGACCTTGAACCCGCCCAAGGCGTGGACCGACTGGGGAGTGAGCCCGATGTGGGCCTGGACCGGGATGCCGGCGGCGCTGATGGCGCGGATGGTTTCCGCCACGGCGGCCCCTCCCTCCAGCTTGACGGCCGCGGCTCCCGCTTCCTTGAGGAAGCGCCCGGCGTTTTGAAGCGCCTCGGAGACGCTGGCCTGGTAGCTCATGAACGGCATGTCGCCCACCACCATGGCCCGCTTCACGGCCCGGCTGACGATCCTCGTGTGATAGATCATCTGGTCCATGGTGACGGGAAGGGTGGAGCTCTCGCCCTGGATCACGTTGCCCAGGGAGTCGCCCACCAGGATCATGTCCACGCCCGACTCGTCCACCATGCGGGCAAAGGGGAAGTCGTAGGCGGTGAGCATGACGATTTTCCGGCCTTCGGCCTTCATCTTGGCAAGGCTTAATACCGTGACTTTCTCTTGCATGGAGCCTCCTTTGGTGGTTTCCCAAGAAAGAAGCCGGGCCCGCGGCCGGCCATGCTGCGATCGGGCAGGCCTGCGAGCGGCGGCTCCGCGGCCTTGGATCTTTTATACACCACCGGGCCGGGAATGCAACGTTCCGGCTGCTCCCGCAGGGAAATCCGAAGGACGCCGCTGAAGTATCAGGACTGTCATTTCCTGTACAACCAGTTGCTTTAACAAGACTTGCAGTGTGTATGAAAAAGGAACCGGCATTACCGGAAGATCGGTAAAAAATGTCATTGTGATGCAAAAGCACGGTTATTATTTTCTCTGGACCTGATATTATCCAGAAAGGTTTTGACATAAAAGGATCCGGCGGTTATCATCAAACTTCACGCGGGTCGCGATAGTGCTTGCAGAATCAGCAGGCTGCCGTTCAAGCAAAGTAACGTCCGGTTGCGATACCTGCCGAAAACTTGCCTCCAAACCGGGGAGGCTGTAGCTGTGCGGCCCCGCCCGAAGGACCTGCTCCTTCGAAGCAGGAGTCCGGACGATTTTCCGCGTGCTGGCGGGAACACGCCCGCCACGCTCCGCCGGCGCCGGAACATAAACCAAGGGCATCACATTTAGTTTCGGGCCGTTCGGAACGGACGGCCGCAAGGAGGCATCGGTCCATGGAAGCATTGTCTCAGAGAAGGCCGGCAGAGGTGGCGGAAGAAGCCAAGGCCATGGAGATGAGAATCGCGGAGCTTGGCTCCGAGCTCGCCCGCGCCAGGCAGGAAGCGGATTCCCTCCGAAGCGAGCTTCAGGTGTGCGAGGAGAAGTTCTCCAAGTCTTTTTTCATGCTGCCCGATCCGGCGGCTCTGGGCTCGCTTGCCGACGGGCGTATCGAGTCCGTGAACCAGGCCTTTTGCGACTTCTTCGGAATGGGCGAATCCAAGGCCGTGGGCAAGACCCTTGCGGAGCTGAGCCTCTGGGCGGACCCGGAAGAGTGCCGGAGTATCGTTGACATCCTCCGCCGCAAGGGCGGGATTAAGAACCGCGAGTTCCGCGCCCGGTCGTCCAAGGGCGAAAGAACCTGTCTCTACTCCGGCGAGGTCATCACCGTAGCCGGCAGACAGTACGTTCTGGGCACCGTCAAGGACATCACGGACCTCAAGGCCGCGCTCTCGTCCCTCAAGGAAAAGGAGGACGAGCTCTCCATTTCCCTGCGCCAGCTGGCCGAGATGAACGAGGCCCTCAAGACGCTCCTCTCCCAAAGCCAGGAGGACACCCGGAAGTTCGAGCGCAGGGTGGTGGCCAACGTGGAGGACCTGGTCATGCCCTACGTGCGCAGGCTCCAACAGACGGTGCTCTCCGTGGACCAGCGCGTTTACGTGAACGTGGTGGAGCAGAACCTGGCCGAGATCGTCGCCCCCTTCATGCGCCAGATCGGAGCCAAGCACGAAAACCTCACCCCCCGGGAGATCGAGGTAGCGAATCTGGTGCGCATGGGAACCACCAGCAAGGAGATCGCCAAGCTGCTTTCCATCTCCAAGCGCGCCGTGGAGTTCCACAGGGACTCCCTGCGCAAGAAGCTGGGGCTGAAAAAATCCAAGAAAAACCTGCGGGCTTACCTGGCTGCTCTGGCCTGACGGCCGGCGAACGGCGCCCGTTTTTTTCTATTTGGTCAGAGCCGGGAAAACGGCGGTGAAAACCGTCCCTTTTCCCGGTTCGCTTTTTACGGTGATGGCTCCGTGATGTGCCGTCACGATCCCGTGGGCCACGGCCAGGCCCAGGCCCCTGCCCTGCCCCGGCACCCTAGTGGTGAAGTAGGGGTCGAAGATCCTGTCCCAATTTTCCGGGGAGATTCCCTCCCCGGTGTCCTCCACCGACAGGCTCGCGTAGCTTCCCGGGGAAACCAGGCGCAGGCTTTCCGCCTCCTCCGGGCCGATCTCCCGCATGCATGCCGCCACCCGCAAGGTTCCCCCGCTCTTCTCCATAGCCTCGGCCGCGTTGGACAAAAGATTCGCCAGCACCTGCCGGATCTGGGACTCGTCCGCCATGACGGGGCAGGAGGAAAAGGGCTCGAAAACCGGGCGAACGCCTTGGGGGAGGTGCGGACGGATGGCATCCAGGCTCTCGGCGACCAACTCGTCCAGGTGCACGATCTTTTTCACCTGCTCGGATTTTCTCGAAAAACGCAGAAGCTCCCGGACCACGTCCCTGGCCCGCAGGCTGGCTGTTCGCACCTCTCGCAGGCTCTCCCGGACCAGGCTTTCCTCGGGCAGATCGTCCATGGCCAGCTCGGTGTTCCCCAGGATGATTCCCAGGATGTTGTTGAAGTCGTGTGCGATGCCCCCGGCCAGAGTTCCCATGGCCTCCATCTTCTTCACCTGGGAAAGCCGCTCGTCCAGCTCCCGGCGCTCCCGCTCCAGGTCCTTTTTTTCCGTGATATCCTGGACGGTGCCCCAGACGCGGATCAGCTCGCCGTCCGGCCCGAAAAGGAACCTTCCCTTGTGCTCCACACATCGGGCCGTCCCGTCCGGCCGAAGGATGCGATGGATAAGGGCATATTCCTCGCGGGCTTGCAGGGCGCGGAGAAAGACGTCCTGCAGCTTTGAAAGGTCTTCCGGATGGACGGTTTTTTTAAAAATCTCCAAGTCGGGGCCGGAGACGCCGCCTTCCAGGCCGCAGATGCGGAAGATCTCCCTGGACCAGAAAAGGACGTCGGGGCCCGCCTCCCAGCTCCAGTTCCCCACGCCCGCGAGGTGCTGTGCTTCGAGGAGCGCCTCCTCGCTTTTGGCGAGCCGTTCCCGGCTCTCCCTCAGGCTTTTCTCCGCTGAAAGCCGGTCGGTCAGCATGCGATTGGCCGAGACGGCCAGGTCCACGAACTCGGAGAAATGCTGTTTCTGGGGGTCAATGACCACGGACTCCGTGGCGGCCTTGCGAAAAAAAGACGAGAACGCGGATATGCTGGCCTTCATTTTTGCGGATATGAGCCGGGCCCAGAGGATGATGGCCAGGACCAACAGGAGCAGGAGGCCGGCGCTCTTTGCCAGGCCGGAGATGAGGTCCCGGCGCAAGGCTCTTTTCCGGGCATCCAGAACATGGTCCACCGAATCCAGGTAGGTTCCCGTGCCGATGATCCAGCCCCAGGCGGGGAAGCCCCGCACATAGGCCAGCTTGGGGATGGGCACGTCGGAACCGATCTTCGGCCAGGAGTAGCGGATGAAGCCTCCGCCGGGATAGCTGGCCGCGCGGAGCTGCTCCTGGAAGATCTTGACTCCGTTGGGGTCGGTGAGGTCCCAGAGGTTTCCCGCGCCCTTGGTGATCCTCCCGTTGGAGAAAAGCGTGTCCCCCTCTATGGTGGAGGCGAAAAAATACCCTTCCTTGCCGTAGCGGAGGCTCACCAGACGCGCCACCGCCTCGTCCCTGACGCGAGCGCTCACATCGTCCACGTACTCCCCGCTTCCGATGACCAGGGACAGAGGGGCGAAGAGCCTAACGAAGGCGATCTTGGCGTGGTTCCACCCTTCCTTGCCCGGCCGGGTCCAGCGGTAGGGGTAGAAGCCCTCTCCCTGCTTCTCCGCGATGGCGATCATGTCCCGGACCACGAAGTTCCCCTGGGGATCGGCCAGGTCCAACATGTTTTTGCCTTCCATCTCGGGGCGGTCGGCAAAGAGCCTTTCCACGCCGGAAAGGTCGAAGGCGAAGAAGTAGCCCCTGCCCTGATTGAAGCGTATGGGCCGCAGGGCGTCCGTAATCATCTTCACGATCTCGGAGTCCGCCCTCTTCCCCTGGTTCTCTTTGTAGACGTTCTCCGCGACGGCGCAGGCTTCGTACACCTTTTGCCGGATACTCTCCTTGAGCAGACCTTCCGTCTCCTTCTCCTTGGAGGCGACCAAGGTCATCACCTGGTCCATCTGGGACTCCAGGAGGTCTTTTTGCGCCTGGATGAGCTGCTCCCGCAGGTCCTGGGAGTCCGTAAGGTAGGAGCGGTACTCCCCCAACGCCCAAAGGGTGCTCCAGGCCGTCAGGGCCACCAGCGCGAGGAGGATCATGTTCCGGAGCAGCGTTGTTGAAATGCTGGGCTTTTCCGCCATAGGGCAAGCATCCTCGCCGTCTTTAATCATCCTCGCCGGGCCAGCTCATGATGCTTCGGTACTCGGCTTCCGCCTTGCTTGTCCATTGCAAAACCCGTTCCAGCTCGACGTCCAACATTCGCACTATCTCCTTCGCCAGCCCGTCCGAGATGCGCTCCATGGCTTTCTCCACCAGCACCACCCTCCGCGCCGCAGCAGAGGAGGCGAGCCGAAGGCTGATGAGAGCCCAGATCACGATCAAAGCGAACAGGGCGAAGAGGCCTTTGGGGGAGAATATCACAAAGGGAATGTTGAAAATGCCCACTCCCAGCTTTTTGATCACGTCCGCGCCCGTCAGGCCGGAAAAACTCTCCACGCCGGCAAGAAACAGCAGGAAGAAGAACGCGGGAACGGCCAAGGCCAGATATACCGGCAGAGCCGAACGCAGCCGGGAAAGGAGCGGCGGGCGACGGCCTTCCTCCTTATTCGCCGCGCCGGCGTTCTCGGAAACGAATCCCCGCAGGATTTTTGTGAAGGCCAGGGGCTCCGGAGATCCCGAAAGCCCTGAGGCGGCGGCCTCCGCCAACCGGTCCGCGGCCGCAAGACGGGTTTCCAGGAAGAAGGGCCCCGCGGCCCGGCCGGCAAACGGCGCCTCGGGAAGGGAGAATCGGGCGATGATCCCGGTAAACAAGGACACCGGCCAGGGCGACGGCGCCATCCGGGAAAAATGATGGAGCAGCGTGGCTGCGGCCTCGGGGTCGGCCAGGGCGAGGATCTCCTTTCGCGCCAGCGCAGCGATCTCGCCGCTGGTCTCCTGAATGGATCGAACCGCATGGGCGAGCTTTTCCGGTCTTGCGGTGCGGGCCAGGCGCTCCCGTGCCCCGATCATGGCCAGGGAAAGCTCTCGCACCGAGTTGCGGGCCCGGATCTCCTGGAGCTCCTTTGTCTCCCTTTTCCGGAAAATCCATTCCAAAAGCAGGAAAAATCCTTGAGTTCCATGCGTCTTTCTGCCCGACTCCACGTCCAGGGCCGAAACGGCGAACACGGGCGCTTCCCCGAACCCCCGGCGGGAGAGAAGCCCGGAGAAGTCCGCCAGCATCTCCCGCCACCCGGCGTCCGGCAGCATATCCGTCTTGTTGACGGCAAAGGCGTAGTTGGCCCGGGAGCGATCCAGGCCCTCCATGGCGCTGAACACGGCCCGGTCGGCATACTTCTCCGGCGTGACCACCCAGAGGCAAAGGTCCAGCTCCCGGGAAAAGGATGAAACCAGCTCGCGGTGGGCCGGGTTGTTGCTGTCCACGTCCGGGAGGTCGAAGAGAGCCAAGTGCCGGGCCTCCTCCGCCTCGTGGGAAACGACCAGGCAGGGGATTTCCCCGGAGGGGCAGGCAAGATCCCGGGCGTCCCGGTGCACGTAGGCCACCACCTTGTCGGTGAAGGGCCTGCGGTGGGAGGCCACGGAGATCACCTTTCCGGCGAAAAGGTTGATGAGCGACGACTTACCCACGCCGGTGCCGCCGAACAGGCCGATGCGGAGCGGAGTTCGGGAGACGGCGGAAAGCTCCTCCCTGGCCCTGCTGCACAGCAGGGAGATCTCTCGGCGCTCCCCTTCCGAGAGCAAGACCCCGTCGCCGGCGATGCGTTCCGCGCCTTCGATCTCGTAGAGCGCGCGTTCCCAAGGATCTGTTTCGAGCTTCATGCGGGCCTCAGGTCGCGTAAAAGAGCGAGATAGCTGTCGTGCTGGAGCAAAAGCACCTCTTCCATGGCCTGGCGGATGCCGGAGGCGAGGCTGCGGGCCAGCTCCTTCACCTCCGATTGCACGAACATCTCCAGAGCCCCGGCGGTGACCAGGGGAGCCAAGACCGAGTCCAGGGCGGCGTCCAGAACCGTGAAGCCTCCGCCCACCACGGACTCCACACTCACGATGAGCGCTCCCCAGGCCAGTGAAAGGCCGTAGATCCCGGCTTTTTTCCGTTTGGGAATCCCTTGCTCCAAATGGGTGAAGCGTTCCGACAGCCAGCCGTCCAGGCGGGAAAGCCTCTCGTTTAAAAGCTCCCTGGCCTGCTCCGGCTCCATCTGGGGGGATTTTTCCTTCAGGGCCCGGAAAAGGGGGCCGTCCGTGACCGACCGTCCCACCCGGTCCTGGTAATCGGCCAGGGCGAACCACAGGGGGCCGGGGTCCAGCCGGGGGAAATGGGGAAGGTCCGGCCGGCCCGCTGTCTTGGCCGGCCCGGCGAGGCCCAGCAGCCGGGCCGGCACCCGCACCGCCTTTCCCACCGCTCCCCGCAGGGGGTAGAAGAAGTCGTAGCGGCGGAACATGGAAGCGAGCTTCTGGTGGATGCGGGCGCGCGCCTCCGCGTCCCCGGCGTCCGAAACCCCGCGGGAAAGGCTCTCGCGGGAGCGGGAAAGGGCGTCTTCGAGGAGCCCTTCCAGCTTCTCGATCTCGGCCCGCTCCTGCTCCGCGATGTCGGAAAGCTCGCGCAGGGTCCGGTCCCGCAAAAGCCTTCCGGCCCGGAGACCTTCCTTTTTAATCCGCGGGCCCTGCGCGGAGAGGTAGGCCTTGGCGTCCTTGGCAAATCTTTCCAGACCGAAGATCTCCGGGGACCGGCCGGCCAGACCCACCTCGAAGATCCGCGAGAAACCCGGGAGCCCGAAGGCCCGGAGTTCGCCCTCGATCTCGGCTGCGGAGCCGGGACGCTCCGCCTTGTTCACCGCCAGCGAGACGCCCATCTCGGCTTGCCCCGCCCGGGCCAGGAAGTTGCAACCGGCCGCGTCCGCGTACTTCTCGGCCGTGGCCACGAAAAGCACGTGGTCCGCACAGAGAAAGATGCGGCGGGCAGCTTTCTCGTGGTCCGAAAAAACCGAGTCCACGTCCGGGCAGTCCACGAGCACGGCGGGGAAGTCCTCGTCCGAGGCCACGGCGCGGATCTTCTCCTCCAGCCCGGCGGTTGGGGAATGCGCCCCGGAGGGTGCGGGCTGGAAGGCCTCGGGCCCGATTCCGGCGAACAGCTCGGCAAGAGCCGGGAACAGGCGCTGCGGGGCATTGAGGACCGGGCCCTTGGTCATGGGCCGTGTAACTCCGGCCTCGCTCAGCTCGGCCCCGCACACGGCGTTGAAGAGCGTGCTCTTGCCCGTGCCCGTGCCTCCCTGGATCACCACCAGCGGCAAAAGCTCCGGGTGCTTCTCCTTGACCTCCAGGACCCGCTCCGTCAGCGCGAGTTCGTCCCGGAGCGCCGCGAAGCGCTCCGGGTCCGTAGTGAACCCGGAGATGGACGCGGGAAGCTTTTGTTCGCCGGGTTTTCCCATGACGCTCTTTCCCGCCCCGACGGTCTTTCGCTGCCGTACCGCGGGCGTTCGCTCGTTTTTCTCCTGACGCGCCTTGGCAGGAATGCTCTTGCAGGGCATACAAGGCCGTGGTATTGGAGCAAGCTTACGGCATCGCGGCCGTAGAAACAAGAGTCCGAAGACAGGACCCGGAAACGGGGCGCCAGGGGCGTTTTGCAGACAGTGAGCTTCCATAGACTGGGGATTTTCCCCGGCGCGCGCCTTCTGGATCTGGGATGCGGGTTCGGCCGACACAGCTGGCAGGCCTATCATTACCCCGGCGTCCGCATCGTGGCCGCCGACATAAACCCGCTCCTCCTAAACGCCAACCGCTTCATGCTCTCGGGCATGGAGGTCCAGAACATCCGGGGCGGCGAGTACGCCCATGTGGTGTGCGCCGACGCGAGGGACCTCCCCTTCCCGGACGCGAGCTTCGATATCGCGGTCTGCTCCGAGGTACTGGAGCACATCCCGGACGACCGGAGGGCGGCCTCGGAGCTTTATCGGGTGCTGGCCCCCGGTGGAAGGCTGGGGGTGAGCGTACCCAACCGTTTCCCGGAGAGCGTCTGCTGGAAGCTCTACAAGGACTATCCGGAGATGGCGGACGGCCACATCCGCATTTACAGCGCGGAGGGGCTCTGCCGGCTTTTCACGGACGCGGGCTTCACTCCCTATGGGACGGGAAGGGCCCACGCCCTGGACACGCCTTACTGGTGGCTCAACTGCCTGGCGGCCCGGGTTTCCGTTTTCCGCGCCGCGGCCGTCCGGTACAAGTCGTTTTTGGACAGCCACGTGATCCGGCCAACAGCCGCCACGCGGCTGCTGGAACACCTGGGCCGGCCCTTTCTGGCCAAGAGCCGGGTTTTGTACCTGAAAAAGCAGGACTGATGCTGTTTCTATCATGACGATCAACGAGGGTTCGATGAAAGGCAAGCTCAAGGAGAAGGCCTCCCAGGATATACCGGATCTGGCCGGGACGGTACGTTCCATCGTCTCCGTGCAGAGGTCGGACGGCGAAATCCCCTGGTCCCCGGAGGGCAAGACCGATCCCTGGGACCACGTGGAGAGCGCCATGGCGCTCTCCGTGGCCGGCTGCTTCGAGGAGGCGGCTGCGGCCTTCGCCTGGTCGGCGCGGACCCAAAACGCGGACGGCAGCTTCTATGCGTCCTACAAAAACGGCCACCCGGACGAACGCCGCAAAGACCCCAACATGTCGTCCTACCTGGCCGTGGGAGTTCTCCACCACTTTCTCGTAACCGGCGATCAGGCTTTCCTTTCCCGGATGTGGCCTTGCGTGGAATCGGCTGTGGACTTCGCCGTGTCCATGCAGGCTCCGGACGGCGAGATCTTCTGGAGCATGGACGACAACGGCGTGGTGGAGGAGCGGGCGCTCTTGACCGGCTCCTGCTCCATGTTCCTCTCCATCCGCTGCGCCCTGGTGCTGGCCAGCCGTCTTTCCCTGGTGCGCCCCCAGTGGGAGTTCGCCGTGCGCAAGCTGGGCCAGGCCATCCGCGGCCGCTCCAACCTCTTCGACCTCACCAAGAGCCGCTACTCCATGGACTGGTACTACCCCATGCTTTCCGGAGCCGTGACCGGAGAGGCGGCGGGCAAACGCTTTTCCGAGCACTGGGACAAGTTCGTGGTGCCCCACTGGGGCGTACGCTGCGTATCGGACCGGCCCTGGGTGACCATGGCCGAAAGCTCCGAGTGCATCCTGGCGCTCACCGCGGCGGGCCGCTACGAGGAGGCCGAAAAGATCTTCTCCTGGATCCGCGACAGCCGCGACGACCAGGGCGGCTACTGGACCGGCCTCACCTTCCCCGACTCGGTGATCTGGCCCACGGAGCGCACCACCTGGACCACCGGGGCGGTGCTCCTGGCCGCGGACGCGCTCTTTGGCTGGACCGAGGGGAGGAAGGTCTTCTCCCACGCGTTCTGGGAGCAGGTGCGCCTGCACCAGAAGGCCGGCACCCGGATGGAAACCTTTGCGAAGATGCCCGACCGCGTGGTGCCCTCTCCGGATGCGGCGCGGGACGACCGGCAGCGGCAGACGGGTTAGGGGAATCCGGCCCGGTTTCACGGGAACTTTGAGGATGCCTGCAGCCCTCTTCTCTTTTCAGGCAGGCCTTTGAAGCCATCATCCATTGCAGGGGACATATTTTGCGAAAGGACCACCGCCCCTACCTGTTAAAGAAGGCCTCCGCCGGGTTCGTCTCCTGGTACGCCCGGCGCTATCTGATCCCCCAGTTCCGGAGCATGGGCAAGGACCCGGTGTTCATCCGCCCCTGGAACGTCAACGTTTTCGGCTACAACGTGACCGCGGGCGACCATGTCATGATCATCGCGTCGCCCGACGCCAACGTGAACCTCATCTCCTGGGCCCAGGCCGATCTGGCCGACCTCTCCGACATCGTGAGCCAGGACCGCAAGGGCGTCTCCGTTCTGGCGGAAAAGGCATCCCGCTCCGGCAAGGGGATCATCGAAATCGGCGACTACGCGCTCATCTGCCCGGGAGTCCGCATCCACTCCGCCACCTCGGTCACCATCGGCAGCGGTGCCATGCTGGCCAACAGCTCCTACGTCACCGACAGCGACTGGCACGGCATCTACGACCGGGCCCAGCCCGTGGGGCTCACCGCCCCCGTGGTCATCGGAGAGAACGCCTGGATCGGGGACCACGCCATCGTGACCAAGGGCGTGACGGTGGGGAAAAACTCCATCGTGGGAGCCGGGGCCGTGGTCACGCGCTCCATTCCGGACAACTGCGTGGCCGCCGGAAACCCGGCCAAGGTGGTGAAGCACCTGGACGAAAACCGGCCCGTGAACGGCCGCGGAGTGATCTACCAGGACTTCGAAGCCACCCGCGACCTCCTGGAGGCTGCGGACCGGGACGCACACCGGGGACACACCTTCGTCACCTGGCTCCGGGCCATGCTCTTTCCCAGGTACGGAGATTAGGGGTTGTTTTAAAAACAGCCCCAAGGCCCGGGCCCTTTTCCGATCCACCCCTACAAACTGCCGGAGGAAGCCATGCCAGTGATGAAGATCCACGGCGCGGATCTTTTCTACGCCGCAGGCGGCGCGGACACGGACCTTTCCCTGGTGCTGATCCACGGATCGGGCGCCACCCACGAGAGCTATCCCCCGGAACTTTTCTCCATTCCCGGAGCCCGTGTGATCGCCCCGGACCTTCCCGGCCACGGCCAATCGCAGGGGCCGTTCCCGGAAAGCGTGGCGGGCTACGCGGAGGTGGTGTCCGGGCTCGTCGCCGCATTAAGGCTTTCGAAAGTGGTGGTCATGGGCCACTCCCTGGGCGGCGCCGTTTGCCTCACGTTGTGCCTGCAAAAGCCGGGCTGGCTCAAGGGGGCGGTGCTCATGGGGACCGGGGCCCGGCTCCGGGTGAACCCCATGATCATCGAAGGGCTGTCCAAGGACTACCTGGGGGCGGTCTCCATGATGGACTCCTTCCTCTTCGCCTCCGAGGCCCCGGCCGAGCTGCGGGAAACGTCGCGCGACCACATGAAAAAGGCCGATCCCCAGGCGGTGATCAACGACTTCCGCGCCTGCAACGCCTTCGACGTCATGGCCCGCCTTTCCGAGATCGCGGTACCCTGCCAGGTGATCTCCGCGGACCAGGACGTGCTCACCGCCCCCAAGTACGGCCAGTACCTGGCCGACCACATCCCCGGAGCCGTCCACAGCGTGATCCAGGGCGCCGGCCACATGATGGCCGTGGAAAAGCCCGGGGAAGTGACGGGCATCGTGGAGAGCTTCCTCGCCCGCCTCTCCGCGTAAGCGAAAAGCGGCCTTTTCCTGCTTGAAGGGGTTGTGTCTCTATCCGTCCAGGGGGGGCCATGCTGTCCGTCCGCACAGGGATGACCCGGGAAGATGCGGACACCTGCGGGGTGGTGCTGGCCGCTGCGGGAATCGGGCACCGGCTGGTCCTTCGGAGGGATGGATGGGCGCTTTTGGTGCGGGAGCCGGACGCGGACCGGGCCGTCCGGGAGCTTGATCTCTACCAGCAGGAAAACCCTCCCGAAGCGCAGGAAGCGCCACCGCCACCGTCGGCCCCCCTCCGCTCCTGGGGTGGCATCGCGTCGGCCGCCGCCATCGCCGCTTTTTGCCTGGCCCTGGGACCCACCGACGAGACTCCCGGCCTGGCCACGGCTCGGGGCGCCCTGGCCCAGGCCATATGCGCGGGCCATCTATCCCGAACGGTCACGGCGCTTTTCCTGCACGTGGACTTCCTGCACCTTTTGGGAAACATGGCGGGCCTGCTGGTGTTCGGCACGGCCCTCTGTGCGGCGGCGGGGTCCGGGGCGGGAATCCTCCTCATGCTTCTCTCCGGTGCCGGGGGGAATCTGATGAACGCCCTTTTCTACCGGGCAGGGCACCTGTCCGTGGGGGCCTCCACCGGCGTTTTCGGGGCCGTGGGCCTGCTCATGGGCTTCACCCTGATGCACAAGCGCAGGGTGGCCGAGGCATGGCTGGCGCCCGCCGCAGGGGTGCTCTTCATCGCGCTCTTGGGCAACAGCGAGCGGGCCGATCTCACGGCCCACGCCTTCGGCTGCCTTTGCGGCCTCTTGCTGGGGCTTATCTGGGCGCGCATCTTCCCCCGGCCCGCCGGATCCAGGATCCAAGCCGTGCTCCTGCTTTCTGCGGCGGCGCTTACGGCGGCCAGTTTCGCCTTCTGAGCCTCAAGAGAGAGGCGTTAGTAGTTCTCGCCCCCGTCCTTCTTCAGCTTGTCCGTCCGGTCCAGGAGCTCCCCGGCCAGCTTGCCCACCTCCTTGTTGATGAAGCGGATGAGGTCGTAGACGTTCCCCACGGTCTCGTCGTGGACCTTGCGGATCTCCTTCACCCGCGCGGCGATGGGCTCCACCTTCTCCAGGTTGTCGAAGGGCATGTCCGCGATGGCCCGGTGCACCTCCTCCACGGTGGTCGCGCCCTTGTCTATGAAGCCCTGCACCAGCTCCTTGATGCTCCAAAGCTTGCTCATGGTTCCTCCTTGCAAAGGCCCGACTCGGGCCGGGAAGAGTGCCGGGCCCGGGGCCCGGTTGATCCGATTTCCCATCCAATCCTTAAGAAATAGTCCGGTCAGCTTGCACCGCACCCACACCGGAGTTCAAGGCTATCGAAAAACGATGCGCAAGGCGCGCGTGAAGCCCGATGAAGGAGCGTACTCTTTTGTCCGTGACGGAAACCAGGCCTCGCTTGCAGCGCATGCAGCTTGCGTTTTTCGGCAGCCTTCAGCTTAGCCATTCCTTTATCTGTTCATATACATCCGGATGCCGGGCCAGGTCAAAGTGCGTGTAGCCCGGAAAAACCTTGCTCTGGGACAAGGGGCATCGTTCCCCCTCGTCGGCCGGGCCGCAGCCCAGGGCCGACGGCACCCGCACCAGGATGTCGCCCAGGACAAAGGACACGGGATGATCCGGATCGCGGGTGAGGGTGGCCGCAGCAGCATAGTGGCTCGTATGGTCCGGCGCCGGAACGGGGACGCGGTTTTGGCGGAAGGGGCGGTCCGGGTCCCGGCCGCGCCACTCCTCGTCCACCAGGTAGCCGAAGCGCAGGTCCTTGATGGCCGCCGAGCGGAAGTTGAGAAACTCGGAAACGGCGGTGGTGGCAGTGGTCCGCACCGCGCCCAGGACCCAGGAAAGCACGTTCACGGCCTTTTCGAGGCCCGCGCCCAGCTGGGGCGATCCCAGTAACACCACCCGCTCGGTCTTCTCCACCCAGGAGGCCCGCTCCTGGCTGCCGTAGTGGCAGGCGCTGCGCGCCACCAGACCGCCCTGGCTGTGGCCGATGATGACCAGCTTCTCCATGCGGCTTCCCATGGCCTCGGAAAGCCCGTCCAGAAGGCGCGACAGGGCGCGGCCGTTCTCCGAGATGTGCAGGCCGGTGTTGTAGCGAACGAACAGAGAGGAGTAGCCCAGCTCCTCCTCCAGCAGGCTTCCGTAGTTTACGCCGGGCTTTCCGGGAAAATCGAACATGGCCTCGGTGCAGCACAGGCCGTGCACCATAACGCAGACCTTGGGCCCGAGATCCGCGGCGGCTTCGGCCAGCTCCGGGCCGGACTCCGGGAGCCTGCGGCCCATTCTCCGCATCTGCATGGATATGGCCAGATGGCTCTGCTGGGAGGCGATGGTGTCGCCGGCCAGCCCGTTCAGAAAAGCCACCCCCATCTCCGCGGCCCGAGTGAAAAACCCCAAGACACTGCGGGCCAGGGCGGCCCCCTGCGAGCCCCTCTCCGGCGGTGTGGTTTGCGGAACCCTTGCTAATGCCTGCGTTCCTTCCATGTCCCCTCCTTTCGCCCCTGTTTGCCAGCCATAATTTTTCGCTCATTTTGATGCAAAATAATTTTGACGCATTTTTTTGTCAATATTTTTTTGACATAATATTTTGTCATTTTTTTTGGCAATAATATTGACAATACCTTCCATCCGGAATAGTCTGGCGGACAGTAATGCTTGCGCCGAAAAGGAGGGCTTCGCCATGGCGGTTAGAAAAGTGGGGCAGGATGCGGACGACGGCATCGCCATCCTCCGGGTGTCCATCCCCAAAACCCTGCTGGACGACATTCGGGAGACCAAGAGGATCTGCCGGGACTTCGGGCTGGTCTTCGACATCCGGCCGGACGTGACGGATGCCCTGGAAAAGGCCGTGAGCGAGGCCCGGCAGGCCATTGCCCGCGAGCGGGCGCGCGCGGCGGAGCACCGCGGCCGTTAGAGAATCGCCTTTCCCTCTTGCTTCGGGCCGCTCCCTCCCCGTCCCCCGGGGCGGCCCCTTCCCCTCCCCTACGATTTTCCCCTCCCGCTTCCCCTTTTGCCCAGAGCACGATTTACCGGATCTTTGCCTTGACAACCTGAATCCCTGAGCGGCTTCCGTTGGCGCCGATGCAAGGAAGGCCACGGCCGACAATACGTCAGTGTAGGGCGGCCTTGGCCTGGCGCGGCAGACGGACCGCCTGAAGCCGCCCCGGAGGGCGGGAAAAAACTTTCACTCCAAAAAACTTTCACTCCAGAGAAAACATCGTTCTTGCCAAGAATGCGCCAGCGATGGGCTTTGGCCCTTTTAAGGAAAAACTCCGTCACCGATTCAGGTTGACAAGGCTGGGCTCTCATACTAAGGTCCGGCTGATTTTTTCCACGGTGCGCTCATCCGCGCGGCCCGCTGTGGCGACGGCGCGGTAAATCCATGGAATAACACTTGAAAGGAGCCAACCAACATGTCCAAACTCGTACCTCCGCATGGCGGAAAAGGCTTGACCATTTGTCTTCTGGAAGGCGATGCGCGCGCAGCCGAGCTGAAGAAGGCCGCCGGCCTCAAGAAGATTGACATCAGCCCCCGCGTCAAGGGCGACCTCATCATGATCGGCATCGGCGGCTTCTCCCCGCTGACCGGCTTCATGACCAAGGCCGACTGGAAGGGCGTTTGCGATAAGTTCCTGCTCAGCGACGGAACCTTCTGGCCCATCCCCGTGATGCTGGACGTCAAGGCCGCCGTCGCGGCCGGCATCAAGGTGGGCGACGAGATCGCGCTGAACGATCCCGAGCGCAACGAGCTCATGGCCACCATGAAGGTCACCGAGAAGTTCGAGATGACCGAGGCCGACAAGAAGTACGAGTGCGAGAAGGTCTTCATGGGCGAAGGCACCAAGACCGCCGAGGACTTCTGGAAGATCGCCAAGAACGACCACCCGGGCGTACAGATGGTCATGAATCAGGGCGAGTTCTGCCTGGCCGGCCCTGTGAAGGTGCTCTCCGAGGCCGAGTACCCCGAGGAGTTCCCCGGCGTGTACGCGCGTCCCGCCGAGTCCCGCAAGATGTTCGACGACCGCGGATGGGCCGAGGTCGCCGCCCTGCAGCTGCGCAACCCCATGCATCGCTCCCATGAGTACCTGTGCAAAATCGCCGTGGAAGTATGCGACGGCGTGTACATCCACTCCCTGGTGGGCAACCTGAAGCCCGGCGACATCCCGGCCGACGTGCGCGTCAAGTGCATTGACGCCCTGGTGAAGAACTACTTCGTGGAGAAGAACGTCATCCAGGGCGGCTACCCGCTCGACATGCGGTACGCCGGTCCCCGCGAGGCCCTTCTGCACGCCACCTTCCGCCAGAACTACGGCTGCTCCCGCATGATCATCGGCCGCGACCACGCTGGCGTGGGCGACTTCTACGGCATGTTCGAAGCCCAGACCATCTTCGACAAGATTCCGAAGCCGGAAGGCGAGGGCAAGGCCCTTCTCTGCACCCCGCTGAAGATAGACTGGACCTTCTACTGCTTCAAGTGCGACGGCATGGCCTCCCTGCGGACCTGCCCCCACGGCAAAGAGGACCGCGTGCTTCTGTCCGGCACCATGCTCCGCAAGATGCTCTCCGAAGGCCTCCAGCTGCCCGACCACTTCGGCCGCGAGGAAGTCGTGGTCATCCTGCGCAAGTACTACGAAGGCCTGACCGAGAAGGTCGAGGTGAAGCTGCACGGCGCCGCCACGGGCGACACCAAGAAGTAAGCTTCGCCGGCATAGCACCTTTGCAGTGAAAAGGCCCTTCCCGGAAACGGGAGGGGCCTTTTTTTATGCGGTAGCCGGGCTTGTGCCCGCGCCCTCCATGCTATATAAGGGACCATTCCCTGGCGATCCCCCCTGTGCCCCGCATTCCTGTGCGGATCCATGCCGATGATACGAAAGGAACGCCCATGCAACCCGAACCCCTGAACCTCCCGATTGAAGCCTCCATCGCCTACTCCGACAAAAAGGGGAACTACAAGAAAGGCATCGAGAAGAGGCAGCAAAAGACCCTTTCCAAGGTCACCCCCCTGCTCTCCCGGATCCTGGAGCCGGACGAGAAGATCCTCATGGCTGCCAAGGCCTGCTCGCCCATGGGATTCTTCGAGCCCCTGGGCATGGGCGCCTGGGCCTACTACTTCAAGCGCTGCATCCTGGTGCTCACGGACCGCCGCATCCTCCACCTGCCCACCAAAACCGACTACGCCCACCGGGACTCGGTTGCGGAAATCCGCTTCGGGGACCTGGACAGCGTAAAAAGCGCCTCATTTTTAGGCTATTCTTTCACCTTCCAGTACAAGAACGGAAAGAAGGAACGCTTCGCCAAGGTCCAGTCCGCCGATTACAAGCGCTTCAAGGACGCCCTGGACGCGAGGCTCGTGGCGTCCGGACTGAAACCCACCACCGCCATGGGCCGTGTGCATCTCTGCCCGCGCTACGTGAAGCCCCTGTCCGAAGGCGTCTACTCCTGCCCCAAGTGCCATCTGGCCTTCAAGGACATGGCAACGGCCCGCAAGTGGTCCATCCTGCTGCCCGGCGGCGGTTACTTCTATACGGGCCAGGCCGGGTTCGGAATCTTGGACGCCCTCATGGAAACCTTTCTCATCGTCATGCTCGTCCTGATAGCCCTGGGAATAGACGACAGCCCGGACGCGGCCGCGACCTTGGGTGTAATCGCCATTGCCCTGGTGTTCGAAAAGCTCATCACCATCATGCACGCGGGACACCGCATCAAGGAGTTCCTGCCCGCGGAGAAGGTGATGCAAGCGGTTCCCGTCAGGCCGGGGCAGTCCAACCGCCCGCTTACGCCGTAAGAAAGCTTGCTTTTGCCCCGCGAAACTGAGAAATTCGAGCCTCGGACAAGGACAAGGAAACTCCCAACCGCAAGGCGTCCCTTTGCCGGGGCGTGAAGGCGATCATGACCGTATCCCAGGCGAAACAGGTGCTGCAGATCGAGGCGGAGGGCATCCTCTGCGTCCAGGACAAGATATCCGAAAGCTTCACCAAGACGGTGGAGATGATCGTGGCCGCCAAGGGCCGGGTGGTCATCGCGGGCATCGGCAAGTCGGGCCTGGTGGGGCGCAAGATCGTGGCCACGCTCAACTCCACCGGCACGCCGGCGTTGTTCCTGCACCCGGTGGAAGCCATGCACGGCGACCTGGGCATGGTCTCCCGGGACGACGTGTTTCTGGCCATCTCCAACTCGGGCAACACCGACGAACTCAACGTGCTCATCCCCAGCATCCGGGCCATCGGCTGCCCGGTGGTCGCCTTGACCGGAAACCCGGACTCGGCGCTGGCCCGCCTGGCGGACGCGGTCATTGACGTGGGCGTGCCTCGGGAGGCCTGTCCCCTGGGCCTGGCGCCCACGGCATCCACCACCGCCCAGATGGCCGTGGGCGATGCCCTGGCCGTGTGCCTGATTGACCGCCACCACTTCAAGAGCAGCGATTTCAAGAAGTTCCATCCCGGCGGCTCGCTGGGGAACCTGCTGGCCGCGAGGGTGGAGGACCTCATGATCACGGGCGAGGCCGTTCCCCGGGTCGCTCCCGAAACTTCCTTCGCCCAAACCCTGGCGGAAATGGACCGCCTGACCCTGGGCGCCACCCTGGTGGTGGAATCCGGCGGCCGGCTGTCCGGAATCATCACCGACGGCGACATCCGCCGCTTCCTGCTCAAGGGCGGCAAGGCTGAAAAAGCGAACGCCCGCGACCTCATGACGCAAAATCCCCGGTCCGTGCGGCCGGACACCCAGGCCTCGGACGCCTTGAACATCATGGAAAAGCACCTCATCACCGTTTTGCCGGTAAAGGACAACGACGACGTGGTGCAGGGCATCCTGCACCTGCACGACATCCTGGGCAAGGGCTCGGTCCGCTTCAACGGAAAGGCCTGACCCCCATTGCGCCGGGGCTCGCCCCCGGCCCGGCCAAAGAGGCTTCCTATGGAGTTCCCCATCGAAAGCACCAAGATTGAAAGCCTGGGCGCGGCCCGCATTCCCAACCCCGTCCGCCGCGGGGAGCGGGAGGGCGACAAAATCCGCTTCGTGTCCGACGAGGAAAGGGTGCTGGTGGACATTGATGCGGCCCGGATCATCGAGAGCGTGCGCCGGGGGGAGGAGCCCCTCTCCTTTGAAAAGGCGGGCCCCAGGCCCAACATCTTCTTCGACCCCAGCAAGCTCCGCTGCGCTCTGGTCACCTGCGGGGGCCTGTGCCCGGGACTGAACGACATCATCCGGGCCATCGTGCTGGAGCTCTACTACGGCTACGGCGTTCGCAACATCTACGGCATCCGCTACGGGCTGGCCGGCTTCATTCCCCGCTACGGCTACGACATAGAGGACATGACCCCGGACATGGTGGCGGATATCCACGCCGCGGGCGGCACGGTCCTGGGCTCCTCCCGCGGGCCCCAGGAAATCGGGGAGATCGTGGACTGCCTGGAGCGCATGAACGTGGGCATCCTCTTCACCATCGGCGGAGACGGCACCCTGGTGGCGGCCGCGAAGATCTGCGATGCAATCAAGGAACGGAATCTAAAGATCAGCGTAGTGGGCGTTCCCAAGACCATTGACAACGACATCTACATGGTGGAGCGCTCCTTCGGCTTCGACACGGCCGTGGAGGCGGCCACCGCCGCCATCCGCAGCGCCCACACCGAGGCCCAGGGATACCCCAACGGCGTGGGGCTGGTGAAGCTCATGGGCCGGCACTCGGGCTTCATCGCGGTGAATGCGGCCCTGGCCCAGCAGGACGTGAACTTCGTGCTCATCCCCGAGGTGGACTTCGACCTGGAGGGGGAAAGAGGTTTCCTGGCGGCCCTGGAAAACCGCCTGAAAAGCCGCTCCCACGCCGTGGTGGTGGTGGCCGAGGGCGCGGGACAGAAGTTCTTCGAGGGTCGGGAAGAAACCCGCGACGCGTCGGGAAACGTCCGGCTCTTCGACATCGGCTACTTTCTCAGGCAGACCATCGAGGACCACTTCCACAAGACCCATACCGAGATCAACTTAAAGTACATCGACCCCTCCTACATGATCCGCAGCCTTCCGGCCAACGCCAACGACAACGTGTTCTGCAGCTCGCTGGCGCGAAACGCCGTGCATGCGGGCCTGGCCGGGAAGACCCGGGTGCTCCTGGCTTACTGGAACAGCAAGTTCGTGCATGTTCCCATGGACGCCAGCGCAGGGCGGCGCAAACACATCCTGCCCGAGGGCAGCCTGTGGCAATCGGTGCTGGAGGCCACGGGCCAGGGGGACCTGAAAAACCGCTAAGCTCACCCGGAAACATTCTCACGGAGGCAGCATGAAGATTCTTCTCACCGGCGGCCTGGGCTTCGTGGGAAAAACCCTCACCAAGGGCTTCCTGGCGGCCGGCCACCAGGTCACGGCCGTTGACCTGGCCGGTAGAAGCCCCTTCGCCCTTTCCGGCTACGAGTACGTGCCCGGAGACACCACCCGCCCCGGCCTCTGGCAGCAGGCTCTATCCTCCTGCGATTGCTGCGTGAACCTGGCCGGGATCAGCATCTTCCGCCGCTGGAACGCCTACGCCAAGAAAGCCATCTACGATTCCCGCATCCTCACCACCCGGCGGGTGGCGGAGGCCATCCCGCAGGACCGCCCCTTCACTCTGCTGTCCACTTCCGCGGCCGGGTTTTACGGCTTCCACGGCGCCGAGGAGCTGACCGAAGAAGACGGTCCGGGCTCCGACTTCCTGGCCCACGTGTGCGTGGACTGGGAAAGGGAGGCCGGGGCAGCGGAGGAAAAGGGCGCGCGGGTCGTTCGAACCCGCTTCGGCGTGGTGCTGGGTAAAAGGGGCGGTGCGCTCGCCGCCATGAGACGGCCCTTCTCCCTGGGCCTGGGAGGCCCCTTGGGCTCGGGAAGCCAGTACTTTCCCTGGGTACACGAAAAGGACCTTCTGCGGATCTTCCTGTTTCTTTTGGCAAAGACGGACATCCGCGGGCCCGTCAACTGCACATCTCCCCTTTCGGTAACCAACCGCGAGTTCGCCCGCGCCCTGGGCCGGGCCCTGCGGCGGCCGGCAGTGCTTCCCGCACCGGCCACGGCCGTCCGGCTCCTCCTGGGCGAGTTCGGGGACTCCCTCCTTCACGGCCAGCGCGTGGCGCCCAGAAAGCTTTTAAACGCCGGGTTCACCTTCTCCTATCCCGAGCTTTCCCAGGCGCTCGGCGACCTCTTGGCCCCCTGAGGAGCTGCCCTTGCGGCTCGGACAAGCCATAGAGGCTCCGGGAAAGAGCCGGGCTATCGCTCTTTTGCCGTGGACGGCAGTTGCGGTCTGCTGCCTGCTCACCCTGGCCGGCCTGCTCCTGCGCCCCCACGCCATGGCATGGCCCACCAACCTGGACTGGTCCGAGGTCTACCTCCACCATGCCTCGGTGCGCGACTCCCTGCTGAACCAGGGCGAGCTTCCCTGGTACTCGCCCTATGTAAACGGCGGCTACCCCCTGGCCAGCTACCCCCAAAGCCCGGCTCTCTCCCCCTTCCTTCCCTTCACCTTGATCTTCGGGGAGGTCTACGGGCCCCGGGTCACCACGGCCGTCATCTACCTCCTGGGCGTCTGGGGCATGGCCCTTTTCTGCCGCAGGGTCATTCCCCTTCCTCCGTGGCCCGCGGCCTTTTCCGCCGCGCTTTTCGCCTCCTCCGGCTGGCTCGCGGCCCGGCTGGCCGGCGGGAACTTCTCCCAGGTCTTTTACTACCTGTTTCCCATGGCCGCCTTTCTCCTGTTCGCCGCCGAGAAACGTCCCATACTGCTCTTCCCGCTCGGAGCCATCCTCTACGTCTTCCTGGAGGAGGCCAAGTACGCCTACCCCATCTGCATCCTTTTCCTCTTCGCCTGCGCGTTCCTGGTGGGGACCGCGAGCCTCGGGCAACGAAAGAAGATCGCGGCGCTGCTCCTTTGCGCCGTCTTATTCTCGGCGCTTGCCGGCACGCTCAAGATCGCCCTCATGCTGGACCTTCTTTCCCGGACGTCCCCCGAGGTGAGCTACGCCGATGCGAGCAGGGTGGTGCAGAATTCCGTTGCCGCCATGCCCTTTCCCTCGCTTGTTACAATGCTTACCGAAAACAGGTTCGGCGTGAGCTTTCTCTCCCTGCCGGATCTTTCCCGCATCTCGGAAAGGCCGCTCAGCCTGGGAAACGGTTACCTGGGCTGCGGGCTCGCCGCTGCTGCCGCGGCACTCGCCGCCTTTTTCCTGGGCCTGAAAAAAGCCCGGGGACTGGCCGTTATCTTTGCCGCCGCCTTCGCCATCAGCTACTCCGCCTACCTCCCCCTTGACCTCTTCCGTCCTCTTTCCCGGCTCCCGGTTTTTCGGGGCCTGAACGACCCGGAGAAGTACTTCAACTTCTTCCTGCTCTTCTCCATATGCGCCGCAGGAGGGACACTGGCGTCCTTTTTGGGAGGGACAGCCCGGAGTAAAACAGCCCGGACCGCGCTCGTCCTGTTCTTTTCCTTCGCCGTCGCCGTCCCTCTCATCGGAAACGGACGGCTTCTCATGCACCTGTTCCCCGGCGAGCAACCCGGCAAGAACAGGCCCGGCGGCGAGTTCCATCAGGTTTTCATGGGGCACCCGTACTTCGAGTACCGGGCAGGTCACGGCGCACTGTACTGGTATACGCGGCTTCGGCTGCCCATCGAGGCGGAGCACCGGTACAAGTCCTCCCTGGAGCTAAGCCCGAACCCGGCTTATCGAGGAGAGGCCTACAGCCTCCCGGAAGGCCCGCCCCTGTCGGCCCGGATATCTTACAACCATGCCGAGATCTGCGGAGACCAAATCCTCTCCGTACGGGCGGTGGCGAACCTCAACTGGCTCCCCGGCTTCTCCGCACGAAACGGCCGGGCCGAGCCCTACCAAGGGCTCGTGAGCGTGATTCCCGACCCGGGAGCCCGGTGCGTCTCCCTTGCCTACCGCCCGCCGCACCTGACCCTCTACGCGGGCATCTCGATTTTCTCCGTCCTGGCGTTCCTGGCCGGGTGCCTGCTGTTAGAAAAAAGAAGGAAGGCGGATCATGACCTTACTGAACGTGATGGCGATTGACCCTGCGGGAAGCCTTCCCGCCTGGGTCTGGACAACGGTGGGATTCCTGGGACAGGCCGTTTTCGGAGCGCGCTTCGTGGTCCAGTGGATCGCCAGCGAGATCCGCAAGGAAAGCTACGTGCCGCTGGCCTTCTGGTTCCTTTCCGTGGCGGGCGGGTGCGTGCTCCTCTCCTACGCCATCCACCGCAAGGACCCGGTGTTCATCGCGGGCCAGGCCGGCGGGCTCCTCATCTATATCCGGAACCTCTTCCTCATCTTCCGGCGCAAGCGCGCGCAGCAGGAAAGGGAATCGTAGGAAAGGCATAGAAGCTGCCTTAAAAACGAGAAAGGCTTGCTGCAGGAGAGGGGGCGATTCGCCCCCCTTCGCCGCAACAAGCCTTTCTTTTTTTCTCCCTCTCCCGTTATAAAATGAAGTCCGTGGACAAGAAGCCCGACTTGCGGCCGCGGACGATGTCGTTGATGATCTCCTTGTTGAAGTCGTTCTCCTTGGCCGCCACCAGGGTGCGGATGGAAAAGACTCGCAAAGCGTCGGACACCGAAAGCGTGCCTTCGGCCGAGTCCTTGCGTCCGGTGAAGGGAAATGTGTCCGGCCCCCGCTGGCACTGGCTGTTCACGTTCACCCGGCAGACCTGGTTCACCAGCCCGTCAATGAGCTTCGCCACCACGTCCGGGTCCTTTCCGAAAATGGCCACCTGCTGGCCGTAGGGGGACTTCTCCACGTAGCGGAGCGGCTCGGCCAGGTCCCGGAACACGGCCACCGGCACCACGGGCCCGAACTGCTCCTCGTGCCAGGCCCGCATCTCCTCCGTCACGGGATACAGCACCGCGGGCGAAAAAAAGGTAGCGGTGTGCCGCCCTCCTCCAGGGTTCACCACCGAGGCCCCCTTTTCCTGTGCATCCTTCACCAGCTCTTCCAGGTAGCCGGGCTTGTCCGGCTCGGGAAGCGGGGTCACGCCCACTCCATCGGTCCAGGGCATGCCGGGCACAAGGGCGTTTACCTTCTCGCAGAACCGGGACAGGAAGGCCTGGGCCACGCGCTCGTGCACGAAGATGATCTTGAGCGCCGTGCAGCGTTGGCCGTTGTAGGAAAGGGCCCCCGAGACGCACTCCGAAACGGCCGTGGAGAGGTCCGCGTCCGGGAGCACGATGGCCGGGTTCTTGGCCTCGGTCCCCAGCACGCAGCGGAGGCGATGGGGCTGGGGATGGCGCTGGCGCAGGGCGTCGGCTACGCGGCTCGTGCCGATGAAAGCCAGCACCGAGACCTTGCCCGACCCCATGATGGGCGAAGCGATCTCGGAGCCCTTGCCGTAGATCACGTTGGCCACTCCCGGCGGAAAGCAGTCCCGGAAGGCGGCAAGGAGAGGCCCCCACAGGAGAACCCCGTGCTTGGCCGGCTTGACCACCGCGGTGTTGCCCATGACCAGGGCCGGGATCAGGGTGGTCATGGTCTCGTTGAGAGGGTAGTTGAAGGGGCCCATGGAGAGCGTGACGCCCAGGGGCGCCCGCCGGATCTGGGCCAGGATCCCCTCGGAGATGGAGAAGCGCGAGCCGGCGCGGTCCAGCTCCTTCACCGCCTCCAGCGTGTCGGAGATGTAGAGGCAGGTGCGGTCGAACTCCTTTTCGGCATCGGCCTGCTTTTTTCCGATCTCCCACATGAGGAGCTTCACCACCTCCTCCCTTTGCTCCCGCATGGCGAACAAAAAGTCCGCCACGGCCCGGATGCGCCCGGCCACCGGCATGGTGGGCCACTTCCCCCGGCCGTTTCCGAAGGCGGCAAAAGCCTCGGCCAGGACGGACAGGGCCTCGGGAGCCCCCAGGAGGGGGTACTCGCCCAGCTTCACCTGCCGGATGGTTCCGTTCTCCGCCAGGCAAACCGGTGAGTGCACCTCGCGCATGGGCCCGTCCCAGGGGAGCATCCGGCCACCGGAGAGATAGGATCTCTGGATGACGGGGCCGGAAAGCGCCCATCGCTCCGGAACGCCGCCGGCCGAAGGGAAAAGGTTCCCGCACATGGAAGCCTCACCGGGAGGGGATGTCTCGCTCATTGGCACGTCTCCTCAAAGGGTTGGAGAATTTTTTAGGATCAAGCCAAATATTCGAAAAGTTACCGTCCTTGGCCACACTTAAAAAATTTTGCTTCAAAGGAGGGAGAGGCTAGGGCGGGCGGAAAAGTCAGCTCGTTCAATGGGGGTTTGCCCCCTCCCCGGCAAAATCCTCTTCGTTTTTCATTTCCAGCTTCACCCGCTCCTGCCGTTTTCCGCGCCGGCAGATAGGGCGCGGGCAAGCTCCGCGTCTCCGGGAAAGCGGGAGAGGCCCTCCTCCAGCACCCGTGTCCCGCCGTTTCGGTCCCCGCATTTCTGCAACAGCACCCCCAGTCCCAGGTAGGCGTCGGAGAGCGGCACGGCCCGGAGGGACCGGGAGAAAAGGGTGGCGGCGGTCTGCTCCTTGGTGGGCACGGCCGGGTTCTCGGCAAGGTCGCCGAAGGCGAAGGTCATGGCCAACCGGCACAGGAACTCGGCATGGAAGATAGCGAGCTCCGGGTCGCCGGGCGGAGCAAGGGAAAGCGCATAGGACGGCAGGTTTTTAAAAAAGTGCCCCCGCAGAGTGTCCCCGAAGGCGAACACGGCCTCGTCGGGCAGGGAGGGGTCCGTGCGGCAATAGGGGATGTCCTCCAGGGGGCCGCGCCAGATATCGTCGGTTTCCCCGGACCGCTTTTTCCAGTCGTCGTAGAGCCGGGTCCCGGGAAAGAGAGTGAGGAGGTAGAAGACCGCCGATAAAGGCCGGAGCTCGTCCATGAGCCGGCAGTTTTGCTCCATGGTATCCGGGCTGTCGCCCGGGCAGCCGTACATGAAGTAGGCGCGAGGCAGGATGCCGGTCTCCCGGCAGAGGCGGAAGGCGGCCAGGAGGTTCTTCCGCGAGACCTTTTTCCCCAGCGCCGCCAGGACCTTTTCGTCGGCGCTCTCCACTCCGAAGGAGAGCTGGATGCAACCGGCCCTGCGGAGGAGGGACAGGATTTCCGCGTCCGTGTTCTCGGGCCTGCAGATGGCGTTGAAGCGGATGGTGAGGCCTCTGGCGATGATGCCGCGGCAGACCGCGCGCACCCGCTCCCGATCCAGGGTGAAGGTGTCGTCGGAAAAATAGAAGAAGGAGACGCCCTTGCGGTTCAGGGCCAGGATCTCGGAGACGAAGTCCTCGGGCTCCCGGAAGCGCACCCGGCGGCCCCAGAAGCGGGGCGAGCCGCAGTAGGCGCAGGCGCCGGGGCACCCGCGGGAAAGGGCCACGTGGCGGTAGGTGTAAAGCTCCCAGGGCCGGGCCAGAGACGAAAGGTCGGACACGGGCGCTGGCTTGGCCGCCAGGAAGGCAGACCCGTTCCGGCAAAAGGCCAGGCCCGGAATCTTCGCGAGGGCCTCCGAGTCCTTTTGTTCCAGGCACGAGACCAGGGCGGGAAGGGAGCGGTCCGCTTCGCCCAGGATCACATAGTCCACCTGGGGGTAGGAAAGAAGAAGCTCCCAGAGCATGGTGGCGCCCACACCGCCCAGGACCACGGTGACGCCGGGAAGCAGGCGGCGGGCTCGGGCCGCCGCGGACAGGGCCGCATGGCGGTTGCCGTTTAAGACGGAGAAGCCCAAGACCTCCGGCGCAAAGGACAGAAGCTCCTTTTCCATGTCCGCGGGATCGGACCTGTGCCAGTCGCAGAGCAGGACCCGGTGCCCGGCGCGGGAAAGCTCGGCGCCCAGGGCCACCATGCCCATGGGCAGGGCGGACATGTCGTCCTCGCGCAGCCGGGCGTCGGCAAAGGCCGGGTAGGCGAGCAGCACCCTCATGGAAGATCCCCGGAAAGCCGGATGAACACAAAGGCTGCAGCCCCGGAGCCGGGACGGGACGAGCCGGGCTTGATCCGGTGGTGCTCCGGGTGGTAGCCGTCCATATAGCGGACCTCGTAGTCCTTTTCCTCCAGGGAAAGAGCCCGCTCTTCATCTCCCCCGCAGGCGGCCACCAGAGTTTCCCAGAGCGCGGCTCCCAGATGCGTACCCACCGCGTCATAACCGATGAAGGCTTTGCAGGAGCATGCTGCCTTGTGGTACTCTCCGCCTTGCAGCGAAAAAAATTGCGGCCGGGGAACGGGCGCCCCGCAAAAAGGGCAGGAAGGTTTTGCGGATCTTCCGGTGGGTCCGGGCATGGGCCGACTCCGGTGCGATGGGTTGCCGTCCGCCTGCTCCGGGCGGGCGGGTTCCACTATAGCACGACGGCCCGGAAATTTTCCCGCGCTAAATAAGAAAGAGGGTGTATCCGCGCCGGCGGCTCCCGCTCCAAGACAAGCCCGGGCTGCCCCGGGAGATGGTGTGGAAAGAAAAAAAGGACAAGAAATATGGAATCCGGTCCCCGCTCCATTGCCGTTTTGGCCACGGAGCATCTTGCGGGAACTGCCCAGGAAAAAATCATCACCCTGGTCGCGGAGGGAAACCTCCGTGTATGGGTGGACGGCAACCCCTGCTTTTCCGCCACCCGGACGCCGGGCGCGGAGAAGGCCCATGCTCTGGGCCTCTGCCTGGGCGCAGGGCTCGTCCGCAGCCTCGCCGACATCCGGGAGGTGAGATATGATCCGGAAATAGACCGGGATCGGGTGGACGTCTTCCGGCAGCCCGGCCTCGCCGATGACTTCGGGCCGCCGGTGCCGGTAAGCAAAGACGCGACCCTGGCCGTTTCCCGGGTTGCCGACCTCATCCGGGCCCTGTTCGACTCGCAAACCTTGCGGGTGGTCACCCGCTCCACCCATGCCGCCATCCTGTGCGACCTCTCCTTTTCCCCGGCCTTCTCGGCCGAGGACGTGAGCCGCCAGGCCGCCATGGACAAGGTGCTGGGAGGCGCGCTCCTTGCCGGCGAGCTGTCCCGCGTCTCCTGCGCGCTTCTCACCTGCCGCATCAACCAGGAGGCGGTGCGGAAGTTCGCCCGGGCGAGCGTTCCCATCCTTATCTCGGTTTCCCGCCCCACGGCCGCAGCCGTGGAAACCGCCCGAGATCTGAACATGGCCCTGGTGCTGTTCGGGGATGCAGGATCGGTGGTGGTTTTTTCCGGCGACCAAAGGGTTAAATAATCCCGGCGCTGAGGCCGGGCGGACAAAAATCCCGGACGGCGTTCCGGGCGACATCGGGGGGTTGGGATGAAGAAGATCGCAGCAGCCCTGTTTCTCCTTTGCCTGGCCGCGGCGGATGCTTTCTGCCAGGAGCCCTTTCAGGCGACACGCGTTGCCGTTCCCGTGTTCGAGGACGCTTCAGGATGCACCTCTTACAGCAGCGACCTGCGCCAGGCGGTCACGGACATGCTGGTAGCGGAGCTTGCCAAGACCAAGGGCATCAGCCTGGTGGAACGGGCCCGGCTGGACACGGCGGTGAACGAGTCCAGACTGTCTCTTGCCGGAATGGTGGACCCCCAGACCGCCGTGACCGTGGGAAACCTGGTGGGCGCCAGCTACCTGGTCCTGGGCACCGTGACCAAAGCATCCATCGAGGAGAAAACCACCAACTTCATCATCAGCACCCACAGCCGCAAGGCTTTGGTGACGCTGGTGGTGCGGGTGGTGGACGCCCAGACCGGGCTCACCGTGTCCAGCGCCGAGGCCGGAGGAGACGCGGACCGCTCGTCCGCTTCCCTCGATCCCGCCCTGATGGGGGTCAAGAACAACAACCAGGCGGTCGCGCCCGTGGGAGGAGGAACCGTGGGGTATGATCAGAGCGGTCTCCTGCGGGAGGCTGCGGCCAAGGCCGTGGCCAAGCTGGCCCCCAAGGTCTGCGACGCCATCCCGAAAAACGCCGCGCCGGACGCCGAGGGATACGTGGTGAAGGTGGACGCCTCCCGGGTGTTCGTGGACCTGGGCCTGGGCCAGGTGTCGCCCGGAACCGCGCTCCTGGTCCAGCGCTTCGGCGAGGAGCTCATCCATCCCGTGACGGGAAAGAGCCTGGGCAAGGAGCAGATCAAGTTGGGCAACATCAAGGTGCTGGAAGTTTTTGAAGGTTACTCCGTAGCGGAGATCCAGGACGGCGCCGGGTTCATGCCCGGGGACCGGGTCCGCGTGACGCACTGACGGCTCGCCCTCCCCGTATCGCGGGAGCTTCGGGAAGGCTTTTCCTTGACAAGGAAGGCCTTCGAAATTACAATACTAAAAAAGTAAGTCAAGACTAACTTTTTTAGATTGAATCGCAAGCGGGCCGGGAAATGCAGCAACCCATCCACAAGCAGGAAGCCGAGCAGTTCGCCCGCCTTTTCGAAGAAGCGGGCATTGACCGCGTGCCGGACCGGCTGTCGGTGCTGGAGACCTTCTTACAGACCGAGGACCACGTAACCGCCGGAGAGCTCTCCGCGTTCCTTGCAAAAGCGGGAAAAGACTTCGATCCGGCATTTGTCCGCGAAACCCTGCGCCTGGCCTGCCATTACGGCTTCGCCCAGCGCTACGAGTTCTCCAGCCGGGAGCCCGTGTACGAGCACCGGCACCTTTCACCCGACCACCACGACCACATGGTCTGCGTAAAGTGCGGGAAGATAACCGAGTTCATGGACGAGCGCCTGGAAAGGCTCCAGGCCGAGGCGGCCGCCCGGCAGGGCTTTTACCTCCTCCAGCACCGCATGGAAATGTACGGCCTGTGCGAAGCCTGCATGGCGGACCGCAGGCAGGAGATGCCGCTTTCCTCCGCCCGGCCGGGCGAGGACGTGGCCGTTGCCCGGCTCGCAGGCGGCGCCGGTGTGCGCCAGCGGCTCCTCGCCATGGGGCTGCGTCCCGGCGACCGCCTCTGCGTCATCACCAACGACGGCCAGGGCCAGGTGGTGGTGGCCGCCGAAGGGCGGCGCTACGGCCTGGGCCGCGGCCTGGCGGACAAGATCCTGGTGGCCGTGGAAGGAAAGGAAGCCTGCACCCCGGCTCTGCCGGAAAAGAGCAGCAAGGGATAACCGGCGGGCGGCCGAGGCCCCTTTGAAAACGCCGGTCTTCCTCCCGGCGCCATCCCGGTATTCGGGAACACGTAAAAACAGGATCGGGCCATGCGACTTTCGGACATGCGGGAAGGCCAGTCCGGCACCATCGTGAAGGTGGCCGGATCGGGAGCCATCCGCAGAAGGCTTCTGGAAATGGGTTTTTTAAAGGGCAAGGCCCTGACCGTGGAGAAGTATGCCCCTCTCAGAGACCCCCTGGAGGTGGTGCTGGCCGGCTGCCACGTGTCTTTGCGCGTGGAAGAGGCGAAGAACATCACCATGGACAACGTTTCTCCCTTGCTCCCCTCGGACTGACGCCCCGCCATGCAAGACGACTCCTCCTTTACAAAGAAAAGCTTCACCATCGCGCTCGCCGGAAATCCCAACTCCGGAAAGACCACCACCTTCAACAACCTGACCGGCGCGCGGCAGAAGGTGGGCAACTGGCCCGGCGTCACCGTGGAGAAAAAGGAAGGCCGGGCCACCTTCCGGGGAATGGAGGTCACCGTGGTGGACCTCCCAGGCACATACAGCCTCACGGCCTTTTCCATTGAAGAGGTGGTGGCGCGGAACTACATCCTGGACACCCGGCCCGATTTGGTGGTGGACGTGATAGACGCCTCCAACCTGGAGCGCAGCCTCTACCTGGCCACCCAGCTCCGGGAGCTGTCCGTCCCTGTTCTGTTCGTCTTGAACATGATGGACGTGGCCAAGAGCCGCGGGACCGTCATTGACGAAAAAAAGCTTTCCGAGCTCCTGGCCGTTCCCGTGGTCACCACGGTGGGAAACCGGAACCAGGGCACCGAGTCCCTGCTCTCCGCCATCATGGAAGCTGCGGGCCGGCACGAAACCATCCCCGAAAGCCGCAGGGTGAAGTACAGCCGGGACCTGGAGGCGTCCATCCAGGTGATCCGGGACATGCTCCGGCGCATCACGTCCTGCTCCTTTCCCTTGGGCTTCCGCTGGACCGCCATCAAGCTTCTGGAAAACGACACGGTGGTGCGCGAACGGACCGCAGCCCTCCTGGGACCCGAGGCGGGGCCCGTGATGGAGGAGACCGAAAGGCAGAGGGCCCGGCTGGCCCAGCTCTACGACGAGGAGCCCGAGATCGTCATGACCGAGGAGCGGTACGGCTACATCGCCGGAATCGTGGCCGAGGTAGTGCGATCCAAGAGCGCGGCCCGGGTGGACGTCTCCCGAAAGATAGACCTGGTGCTCACCAACCGTTACCTGGGCTTTCCCATCTTCCTCTTCTTCATCTGGGCCATGTTCCAACTCACTTTCACCCTGGGGGCCTACCCCCAGGCGGCCATCGAGGCCGGAGTCTCGGCGCTTTCCGCATTTCTCTCCTCGGCACTCCCTTCCGGCTTCGGCACCGGGCTCCTGGTGGACGGGGTGATCTCCGGGGTGGGCTCGGTCCTGGCCTTTTTCCCCAACATCTTGATCCTCTTCTTGTGCATCAGCCTGTTCGAGGACACGGGCTACATGGCGCGGGCCGCCTTCCTCATGGACCGCATCATGCACCTCATGGGCCTGCACGGGAAAAGCTTCATCCCGCTCCTCATGGGCTTCGGCTGCAACGTGCCCGCCATCATGGCGGCCCGGACCCTGGAAAATGAAAAGGACCGGATCCTGACCATCCTGATCAACCCGCTCATGTCCTGCTCCGCCCGGCTTCCCGTGTACGTGCTCCTGGCCGGGGCCTTCTTTCCCCGTTTCGCGGGCGACGTGATCTTCTCCATCTACCTCCTGGGCATCGTGCTTTCCTTTGTCATGGGCCGGCTGTTCCGAAAGGCCATACTCCCCGGGGAGGCCGCGCCCTTCGTCATGGAGCTCCCTCCCTACCGCGCCCCCATGGCCCGGAGCCTGCTCATCCACATGTGGGATCGGTCCCGCATGTTCCTGAAGAAGATGGGATCGGTGATCCTGGTGGGCTCCATCGTCATCTGGGCGCTGTCCTCCTTTCCCCGCACGCAGGAGACGCTGCGCGCCGAGGCCCTGCAGGCCCGAGTCCGCGAGGCCCGGATCGCATTGGCCAATGCCCCGGGCTCGGAAGCTGCACGGGAGGCCTTTGTGAAGGCGGCGGAGGCGCAGAGAGAGAGCGAGGCGAAAGCCAAGGCCGAGTCCTACCTGGGCCGGACGGGAAAGGCCATCGCCCCGGCCTTCGCCCCCATCGGCCTTGCCTGGTCCGAGGCCGTGGCTCTGGTCACGGGCTTCGTGGCCAAGGAGGTGGTGGTGAGTACCATGGCGGTGCTGCACGCGGCCGGAACCGAGGACGAGAACGGGCTCGCCGAGGCCCTCTCCGCCTCGGGCATGACGCCGCTCTCGGCCCTGGCCATGATGGTCTTCGTGCTGCTCTATGTTCCCTGCCTCGCAACCGTGGCTACCATCCGCCAGGAAACCAACTCCTGGAAATGGGCCGCCTTCTCCATCTGTTACAGCACCGCCCTGGCGTGGATCGCGGCCTTTGTCGTGTTTCAGGGAGGGCGCCTGCTGGGCCTGGGTTAGGGTTCGACCCCGCGCAAGCGCCTTGATTTCCGAAGCGTCTGCGTTTACAAGCAATCATGCCGTCGCACGCAACCAATGCCGATCCTTGCCTTGCACAGCCCCTTACCGCCGCCGTCCTGGCCGGGGGGAAGAACCTGCGCATGGACGGGCGAAAGAAGGCGCTCCTGACCGTGGGGAGCGAGAGCATCCTCTCCCGCACTCTGGACGTGCTCGCGCCGGTGGCCGACCCGGTGATCCTCATCGCCAACGAGCCCCTGTGCTTCGCCGGCTACAACCTTTCGATCCTGAGCGACGTATATCCCGGCTGCGGCGCCCTGGGCGGGCTGTATACAGCGCTCTTCTATGCCCGGACACCCTACGTGCTGGTGGCGGCCTGCGACATGCCCTTCCTGTCCCGAGCCCTGGTCCGGAAGCTCCTGTCCTTCCGGGGCCCGCGCGTGGATGCCGTGGTTCCCAGGACGAGCCTGGGATTCGAACCCCTGTGCGCCCTCTACTCCAGAAGCTGCCTGGGCCCGGTGGGGAACTCGCTGCGCGCCGGCAAGCTCAAGGTGACCTCCTTCTTCTCCCAGGTGAATCTGACCCAGATCTCCGAGGACGTTTTGCGAGAAACGGAGCCTTCACTTGCTTCTTTTGTCAATGTAAACACCCCCGAGGACCTGGCCGAGGCGCGCAAACGGGCGGAGCCGGGAAAACCAGCGGGAAACGAGGCCTGACCGCCGTTTTCATCAACCCTTTTGCCATCCTCTCTTTGGTGGTTCGCGAACATGCCCGAAACCCTGCAAAGCGCCCTGGGCTTCGCCGCCCTGGCCATAGTAAGCTACCTGCTTTCGGAAAACCGGAAGCTGGCCCTTTCCAAGACCGTGTTCGCCGCCCTGGGCCTCCAGCTTGTCCTGGGCGCGTTGCTTTTGTGGCTCCCGGCGGCGCAGAAGCTCTTCGCCCCCATCAACGCGGCGGCCATGGCCGTCTCCCGGGCCACGGAAGCGGGAACTTCCTTCGTGTTCGGGTACGTGGGGGGCGGAGAAATTCCCTTCATGGAAAAGACTCCGGCCGCCTCCACCTACGTTTTGGCGTTCCGGGGACTATTTCTCCTGGTGGTGGTGAGCGCCCTCTCGTCGCTCCTGTTCTACTGGCGGGTGCTGCCTGCGGTGGTGCGTGCCTTTTCCTGGTGCCTGCAGAAGACCCTGGGCGTGGGCGGAGCGGAAGGCCTGTCGGCCGCGGCCAACATTTTCCTGGGGATGATCGAGGCTCCCCTCTTCATCCGGCCCTACATCATCAAGCTCAACCGCGGCGAGCTGTTCTCGGTGATGACCTGCGGGATGGCCACCATCGCCGGCACCGTGATGGTGTTGTACGCCAACATCTTAAACAGCGTCATCCCGGACGCCATGGGGCACATCCTCACCGCCTCCATCATCAGCGCTCCGGCGGCCATCGCGGTAGCGCACCTCATGGTCCCCGGCGACCCGGCCGTCAAGACCGGAGCAGCGAAGATCGAGCTGCCCCGGGCCGACAGCTCCATGGAGGCCATCGCCAACGGCACCAGCCAGGGCGTGGCCATGCTCATCAACATCATCGCCATGCTGGTGGTCCTGCTGGCCCTGGTGGCCCTGGTGAACTCGATACTGGGCTTCCTGCCCCACGGCGCGGGCCCGGCCGTCACGCTCCAGGGCATCCTGGGCTACATCATGGCGCCCGTGGTGTGGCTCATCGGCATACCCTGGGACCAGTGCCTGACCGCCGGAAGCCTCATGGGCGTGAAAACCATTTTAAACGAGCTCCTGGCCTACCTGCAGATGGCGGGCCTGCCCGACGGAGCTCTGTCCGATCGGGCGAGGCTCATCATGACTTACGCCATGTGCGGGTTCGCCAACCCCGGCTCTTTGGGAATCATGCTGGCCGGGCTTTCGATGCTGGCCCCGGAGCGCAAGTCCGAGATCGCCCGCCTGGGCCTGAAATCCATTGTCGCCGGGACCATCGCCACCCTCATGACCGGCGCCGTGGTGGGAATGTTCACGTAACAATGCCTTCTTCCAGGCAAACGAAACTCTCCGGCCCCTGCGGCCGGGAAACCCTCTTTTCTTTTAACGACAAGGAGGACGCATGATCGGCAAGGCCATCAAATCCCTCTCTCTGGCGGCCGTTTGCGCGCTTTTGGTTTCCGCCTGCGGCCCCACAGGCATGATCTCGCTTTCCCGGGGGGCCAACCCCTACTTCGAAGACGCCATGGACGCCCAGAAGCACGGCCGCCTTTCCGAGGCGGTGGAGAACTACTCCAAGTACATCGAGTACAACCGGAACTATCCCGACATCCTGGGGCCCGCCTACTACAACCGCGCCAACGTTTACTCCTCCATGAAGGAGTACGACAAGGCCCTGGCCGACTACAGCCAGGCCATCCATTCGGGCGGGAAGGATCTCTGGATCTATTACATGGAACGCGGCGTGTGCTACTATGACATCCGCCAGCCGGACCTGGCCATCGCCGACTTCGACCAGGTACTGGCCCAGAACCCCGACTACGGGCCGGCCTACTACTTCCGGGCCCAGTGCTGGAAGCTCAAGGACGACCCGGAAAAAGCCCTGGCGGACCTGGAAAACGCCAAGAAGTTCAAAAAGTAGACCGGGGCGGGCGAAAGCCCGCCTCCGCCGTCCACTCCTTGCCTGCGATCATGGCCGAGAAGAGATACAGGGCGTTTTTCGAAGGGGAGATCCTTCCCGGCCGCGATCCGGAAACGGTGCGGAAGGATCTGGCCCGGCTGCTGGAAACCGATCCGCAGGACACGGATCGGCTTTTCAAGGGCGGCCGTCTGCTCCTTTCCGATGGCCTGGCCAAGGACCAGGCCCTGGAGCTCAAAACCTCCTTTGCCCGGGCCGGAGCCTTTCTGGTCATCGAGTCCTATGAGGCGGAGGAGGAAACCGAGGAGCCGCCCGACGAAATCCTCGCCGACGCCATAGACCTCTCCGCGCCCGAGGCGGCGCGGGAGGATTTTTTCTCTACTCCTCCCCTGGAGGACGAATCCCTCCCCGTACCGGCTGTTCTGGAAGCCCGACCTGCGGAAGACGCCGACGAGGTTTTGCTCCCTCCCGCAGTGCACCCCCTCTTGTCGCTGGCTCCGGAGCTCGCCGGGCCCAAGAGCTTCGTCGCGCCGGACATTCCCCTGGACCTGTTGAAAAAGGCGCTGCTGGGCTTTTTCTCCGAAGCCCTGGACGAGGAAACCCGGTTCTTGGCCGACCTGTCTGTTTCCGGCAACGCGGGGACGGGCGTCCTCGTATCTAACACGCACCTCTATGTGAAGGATCTCTACGGGCCCGTCCTGCGCATTCCGCTCTGCGACGTCACCTCCATGAAGATCGAAGCGGGCAGGAACGCGCCCCTGACGGTGAACGGAATCATGGTGCTGGCCCATGTGCCCGAGCCGCTTCGCGGGCCCTTGGCGGCCCTGGGCCGATTCCTTTCCCGGGTGCCGGAGAGCGGCGGGAACGCCATCTCCGACGCCATCCCCGAGTCCTGGATCGCCCGCAGGGAAAAGGTGTGGCGCCTGCCCGGGGCCGGCATCTTCTCCAGCGCCGACAGCTTCCGGAGCTTCCTGCGCAACAAGGTTTTCCTGGGCCGCCTGGCCGACAGCGAGGACAACCGGATGCTCCAGGCCATGGCCACGGGCGCGGCCGTGACCGCCTTCGCCTTCGCGGTGATGGCGAGCATCGCGCTCGTCCGGAACGCGGCCTTGCTCTGGGGCCTTTCGACCTTGCGCATGGCCGTCTCCTACGGCTTGTTCTTCGGGGTGATCGCCGCCTCGTTCCGCTTCGGCATCATCGGCTTTTTGATCTCCGCGGTCCTGTGCGCCTTTTTCCTCCTGCTCCTCTCCGGGGGAGGGCTTTCCTTCACGGCCATGGGCGTCCTCATGGCCGTCTCCCCTCTGTTGGTGGGCCTCGCCGCCGCCGTCGGCGCCGCCCTGGGGGCCAGCCTGGGCTATGTGGCCTGGGAATTCTTTACAAACCGCGACTCCAGGAGCTGACCTCCCGGCAGGTTCCTGCAGACGGAGGATCGCACCACCTCCCTTGTCGGCCTGGCCATAGGCCTATCCGGTTCCCGCTTCTCCCATTCCTTCCCCCTTTCCCTTCTTCCCCTTGACCTCGGAGCCAGGATGATTATCCTATGCTTACCGGAAGGTGATAACCATCCGGAATGTATTAGAAAGGAGAAACAAATCATGTTCGAGCTCTTACCAGTCAACAGGATTCCGGAGCTTTTCGCCAGGCCGAGGACATCGCTCTTTGACCGGTTTTTCGAAGGGTTCGGCATGCCGTCGCTCATAGGCGAGGAAAGTGTTCTCACCCCGGCGCTGGACGTGTCCGAAACCGAGAAGGAATACCGGATCAAAGCGGAAATTCCCGGTCTTTCCAAGGAGGACATCAGCGTCACCCTGGACGAGGGTGTCCTTACCGTGTCCGGCGAAAAAAAGGCCGAGCACGAGGAAAAAGGCGAGAACTACCACGTGAGGGAGCGCTCCTACGGCTACTTTAGCAGGAGCCTGAGGCTGCCCGAAGCGATCGAGGTGGAGAAGGTGGACGCCACCTACCGCGACGGGGTGCTGCACGTGGTGATCCCCAAGACAGAAGGAGGCGGAGCGAAAAAGATTGCGGTATCGTGACCGTACTCCGGAAGGTCGAACAAGGGCCTCTGGACAAATCGCCGGCCGCGCCGATATTCGGAACATGAGCTTTGCATGAGGGCCGTGGCGAAGATCCGGGCAACCGGGGAAGCCTTGCCGGAGGAAAAAAAATCAGAGCAGGAGTTCCGCGAGCGCCGGGGACGATTCCCCGGCGCTTTGTTTTGTGCAGGGGCCCGAATCGGACGCCCATCCCTTTTTCGCAAGCCCGCCCGCATTCCTTTTGCATATCCCGCCCAATTGCTGCATAGTTAGAGCGACTGTCATAATTCCTGTCGGATTGCGCCTTCTCGAGACCGTCGGCGCGCCAAGCGCCCGCGAAGATCAAACCAGACAGCAACTATGACACATGATATGCGGGACAAGCGGCCCGGGAGGGCTGCCGTTCCGAAGGGCTCCGGGCCGGCCCGGACCGATCACTGCGCTTTCCTCACAAACCGTAATCGCCATGCACCGGGTAAGGATCCTTCACAAAACCATCTTCCTGGAGCTCCTGTGGCCCTTCGGGCTCACCATCCTGGTGTTCCTGGCCATTTTCCTCATGATGCGCATGCTGGAGCTCACCGAGTACGTGGTGAACTACCGGGTGGGCCTGGTGCCGGTGGTGCGCCTGCTTTTGTACTCCATGCCCTACTTCCTCACCTTCGTGATCCCCATGGCCGTCCTCCTGGCGGTCATCCTGACCTTCCTGCGCATGAGCGCCGACAGCGAGGTCACGGCCGTGCGGGCCGGAGGGGGCAGCCTCACCTTCTTTCTTCCACCGGTCATGCTCTTCTGCCTGCTGGCCACCCTGCTGACGGCCTACATGTGCGTGGTGGGGCTGGTGTGGGGCAGGCTTGCCACCAAGGACCTGCTTCTTTCCGTGGCACGAAGGAACATCGAGATCGGGATCAGGGAGCGGACCTTCAACGACCAGTTCTCCGGTGTGGTCCTCTACGCCGGCCGGGTTGACCCGAAAAAACTCCTGCTGCACGACGTCTACATCGAAGACCGCAAAACGCCGGGGGTCACCACCATCATCGTGGCGGGCCGGGGCAAGCTCTTCTCCGAACCCGAGAAGAACCTTTGGATGCTCAGGCTCACGGACGGGCTCTTCAATCAGGTGGATGACCGCGCCCACATCGTGCACTCGGGCACCTTCACCACCTACGACCTCATGCTGGACCTCAAGAACATGATCTCGCCGGTCAGGACCAGCGGGCCCAAGGATGAGGAGGAGATGACCATCCCCGAGCTCCTGGACTTCATCCACACCTGGCCCAAGCGGGACGACCTCTACTGGCTGGCCAAGATCCAGCTCCAGAAAAAAGCCTCCATCCCCTTCGCCTGTATGGTCATGGGCTTCCTGGCCATCCCCCTGGGGGTGGTGAGCCGCGTGAGTCGCAAGTCCTTCGGTGTGGGGCTGGCTCTGGGATGCTTCTTGCTGTACTACCTCATCCTGGCGGCGGGCGAGGTCTTCGGGGAGGCCGGAAAGTACCCCCCCTTGATCGGCATGTGGATGCCCAACCTGGTTTTGTTCGGAATCGGGCTCACCCTCTTTGTGGGCGAGCAGAACGACCGCCAGGTGTTCGCCGTGCGGTGGGCCAAGGCGGCCGCTTGGAGGCTCCGGGAACGGAGGGAGCGGAGGCTGGGCCGGGCCGGGACCCAAGAGTAAAGGCGGACGCCCGGGAAGAACCGTAGGCATTTCATGGGAGGGGAGCCTTCACCCTTTTAAAGGCAAAGCTTTTGGATTCCTGAAGACGGGAAGGCATCCAAGACCCGCTCTGGGCAATGGAGAGCTTCTTGAAGATCATCCACCGTTACGTGGGCTTCGCCCTTTTCCGCCAGTTCGCGCTCCTGCTGGTGGCCGTAGTGGCCATCTACGTGGCGGTGGACTTCTTCGAGAAGATAGACGACTTCATGGAAGCCAGGGCGTCGTTGGGCTCGGCCCTTCTGTTCTTCGCCTACCGTGTGCCCGCCGTCCTGACCCAGGTCATGCCCGTGGGGGTGCTGCTTTCGGCTCTGGTGGTCTTCGGGGTCATGGGCCGGCACAACGAGATCGTGGCCTTCCGTTGCTGCGGAGGGCCCGCCAGGGCCCTGGCCCTGCCCGCCGTCGTTTTGGGGATGGTTTCCGGGATCGCCGTCTTCATTTTATCCGAGGCGGTGGTCCCCTACTCGGCGGAAAAGGCCGACGAGATCTGGCTGGGCCAGGTGAAAAAGAAATCCCCCCGCGCCGGGCGCGAAAACGACATCTGGTTCACGGCCAAGGGCGCCGTGGGCCACATCGGCCATGTGGACCGCCGCGCTGGCCTGGCCGCCTACGACCTGACCCTCACCTACCTCACCCCCGACTTCCGCCTGGCCCGCCGGGTGGACGCCCGCAAGGCCGTATACGAAAAGGGCGTGTGGCGCCTTTCCGACGTCACGGACCAGAACTTCGCCGCCGGCGGCCTCCACGTGACCTACCCCAAGACGCAAAGCGTGGAGCTCTCCTTCTCTCCCGAAGACCTGGGCCGGGCCGTGAAGAAGCCCGATGAGATGACCTATCGCCAGCTCAGCGCCTATGCGCGGCGGGTGGCCGCGGAAGGATACGACGACGACGCCCTGCGCTCGGACCTGGCGGCCAAGATCAGCTTTCCCTTTGTCAGCCTTATCATGGGCGTGCTGGGGGGCTGCCTTTCCCTGCGGAGGACCCGCGGGGACGGGCTTGCGGCCAATGTGCTCATGGGAATGGGGCTCGCGTTCTCCTTCTGGGTGGTCCACTCCGTAAGCCTGTCCCTGGGCTACGCGGGCAGGAGCCCGCCGCTGGTGGCGGCCTGGGCCGCGGACTTCCTCTTCGGCCTGCTGGCCGCCTGGCTGTATACCAGGCTCGCCTGACACCGGGTTTCCTTCCGACGAGACGACGAAACGGCGGAGAAAATAAACGGGCGGCCCAGCGCAAGGGGCCGAAAGGAAGCCGGCCGAGCGGCATGGCCGCAAGACCTCCGGTCTGCGGGAGGCCCCGCCCTGTAGTTTCCTTCCGCCCGGCCGGCGGGGCCGGACAGAGCATAAAAAAAGCCGCCCGGCCGGATAATCCGGTCGGGCGGCTTTTTTTCGCCTTTATGGACGGGCGCTTACTTCTTGGGATGGCAGTCGTTGCAGCTCGTGGGAGCGCCTTCCTTGCCCTTCTTGTTGTTCTTCTTGTTCCATTCCTTGTGGCATGCGCGGCAGTTCTCATGGATGGCGCCGGCCTGGTACTCCAGGGTCTTCTTCATCTTGGCGTCGCCGGAAAGGCCCTTGAGGTCCTTGGCGGTCGCATCGCCGGGGAGCTTGTGGCAAGCGCCGCACTTTTCGGTGCAATCACCGGCCTTGAGGTTCGCCAGGGGCTTGTGGTCCTTGTCGTGATGGCATTCCCCGCAACCAAGCTTGTAGTCGGTGCTGTGCTTCTTGTGGGAGAACTCCACGATGCCCTTGGTATGCTTGTAGGACGGGTCCTCCATCTTGATGACGTCCGGTTCCTGGCAGGCGGCGTACAGACCCATCGCCAGGAACACCATGCTGGCCGCTACGACTACCATGATGATCGCGCTCTTTTTCTGCATGACTCTTCCTGTCCTCCCCTTTCGCAAGTCGTTGCCGCGGCTGGCCGAAATGAACGGCCGGCCGAAAAAATCTTTCCTTTTCCGGCGCATCTTCTACCAAAGCCGCCGGGCCGTGTCAAACACTATCGGCCCCGGATCCTTCCTCCCGCGCCTCGGCTTCCTCCTCTTCCCTCTTCTTTTTCCGTTCGAAAAACACCGCAAAAAGTATGGACAGCTCATAGAGGACGCAGAGCGGAACGGCCATGGCCACCTGGGAAAGCGGATCGGGCGGCGTGAGGATGGCGCCCACGATGAAAAAGGCCAGGATGGCGTATTTGCGGTTCTTCCGCAAGCTCGTCACGGAAACGAGCCCGAAACGGACAAAGGCCACGATGACCAGAGGCAGCTCGAAGATGAGCCCGAAGGCGAAAAGCATCAGGACGGCGAGGCTGAAGTACTCCTTTACCGAAGGGAGCGCCTCCATATGGGAGCCGGCAAAGTTCAGCAACACCGAAAAGCCCATGGGGAAGACCACGAAGTAGCCGAAGCTGGCGCCTCCCAGGAAAAACAGCGTGGATAAAAAGACCAGGGGAAGAACCAGCCGCCGCTCCTTGGCGTAAAGCCCGGGCGCCACGAAGCGCCAAACCTGGTAGAGGATCACGGGGAGCGCCAGCATCACTCCGCCCACCCCCGCGGCCTTGAGGTAGACGAAAAAAGGCTCGGTCAAGCTGGTGAAGATGAGCTTGTCGTTCTTCATGGCCGAAAACAACGGCCGGGCCAGGAGGACGAAGATCCTCTCCCGGAAGGCATAGCAGATGACAAAGCCCACGGCCACGGCGATGAGGCTGTACATGAGGCGGAGCCGCAGCTCCTCCAGGTGCTCGATGAGGGTCATCCTGGCGTCGTCTTCCACGCCGCCACCGGGTTTTTCGATTTCTTCGGCCATGGATCAGCTCTCCGTCCCCCGGTCCCCGGACTTGTCCGGCGGCGCCGTCTTCTCCGGCCGCTCCCGATCCGCGGGAGCGTTGTCCGGGATCTCGCTGGGCCCGGGAGCCAGGTCCGCGGCCTGGCTCATGGTGGAGGAGAACTCCTTTTTCACGTCCTTGACCGCAGCCTTGAAGTCCTGGGCGTGGATCTCCCGGTCCAGGGTGTCCTTCACCTCCTGGGTGGCCTTCCTGAACTCGGCGAAACCCCGGCCCAGGGCCTTTGCCACCTCGGGAAGCTTTTTGGGACCGATGACCAAAAGGGCAAGCCCCAGGATCACCAGAAGCTCCGTCATTCCGATGCCGAACATGGTTTTCCCTCGTTACGCCTTTGGCCTGCGGGACCGTTGGCGTATAATTTACCCCTCCGGCGCGCTACCCGAACCGTTGCCGCGGGGAAACTATTGTCCTTTGGACAAAAGGTGTCAAGGCCCATGCGGCGTTCCGGCCGAGGAGCCGTTTCAACGCGGGAGCCGGGAGCCTCGGGCTTGACCGCAGGCGCCAGTCGTGGTTTTCTATTGCCTGAATCCGTGACGGAGTTTTTCATTACAGGGGCTCAGGCCCATCGCTTGGGCATTCTTACCAAGAACGATGTTTTTCCCTGGAGTAAAACTCCCTTTTCCGCCCTTCGGAGCGGCCCCATGCGGCCCGGATGCAGTGCCAGACCACCTGAAGCCGCTCACGGATTCAGGTATTGTCTAACGCGGACACATCACCAGCCATCAACCCTCCAAGGATCGGCACATGGTCACGGCCATCATCGTGGCGGCGGGGCGCGGCGTACGCATGGGGCTCCCCGTCAAGAAGCAGTATCTGCCCCTGGGGGACAGGCCGCTCCTCTGCCGCACGCTGTCCGCGTTTTCCCGGCACCCGGAGGTTTCCTCCCTCGTGCTGGTGGCCCCGGAGGAGGACTTCCCCTTCCTGCGGGAGCAGGTCCTTCCCTTCGTATCCCCGCAAAAGCCCCTGGCCCTGGCCCCCGGAGGGACGGAACGCCAGGACTCCGTCTTCTCCGGGCTCAGCATGGCCCCTGAATCCTGCGATATCGTGCTTGTACACGACGGTGTCCGGCCCTTCGTCGAGCAATCCCTCATCTCGGCGTGCATCTCCGAGGCGCGAGCCCACGGTGCGGCCATCGCCGCCATCGCCGCCTCCGACACGGTGAAGCAAGGCGATGAAGACGGGTTCGTGGAAAAAACGCTGGACCGCGGGCGCTTGTGGCTCACCCAGACCCCTCAGGCCTTCCGCCTCTCCCTTCTCCTGGCCGCCCACCGGGAGGCAAGGGAAAAAGGAGTCCGCGCAACCGACGATGCGGCCCTGGCCGAGGCCATGGGGCTGCGGGTCAAGATCGTGCCGGGTTCTCGCGCCAACCTGAAAATAACCACCGTGGAAGACCTCGGGCTGGCACGGGCCTGGCTCCTTCATCAAGAGAAAGGATAACCGCCGACAACCACTACTTCGATCCGGGAGGTGACCGTATGGATACGAAGCGATCCAGGGACGTCGTTTTGGCGATCATGAAGCTCGCCGGAATCACGGACAAGGGCGAGAATCCATGGGACATCCGGGTCCACAACCCCGACTTCTACCCGCGCCTTCTTCAACACCCGGCCCTGGCCCTGGGCGAATCCTACATGGACGAATGGTGGGACTGCGAGGCCCTGGACGAGTTCGTCCACCGGGCCCTGCAAGCAGACCTGGAGGAGAAGATCTGGAAAAGCCTTCGACTCAAGTGGCATCTGGCCAAAGCCCGGCTCCTCAACCTGCAAAAGGGCGAACGCGCCTTCACCGTGGGACGGGAGCACTACGACCTGGGGAACGACCTCTACCAGGCCATGCTGGACAGACGCATGCTCTATACCTGCGCCTACTGGAAGGACGCCTGCGACCTGGACGCGGCTCAGGAGGCAAAGCTGGAGCTGGTCTGCCGGAAGATCGGCCTTGCGCCGGGGATGAAGGTCCTGGACCTGGGCTGCGGGTTCGGCGCGTTCGCCCGCTACGCCGCGGAAAAGTACAATGCCTCCGTCTTCGGTGTCACGGTTTCGGAAAAGCAGGTCGCGCTGGGCGCAAAGCTCTGCAAAGGTCTTCCCGTCCAGATCAAGCTCATGGACTACCGCGAAGTGACCGGCTCCTTCGACCGGGTGGTTTCCATCGGCATCATGGAGCACGTGGGCTATAAAAACTACCGGACCTACATGGAAAAGGCCGACGAAACCCTCAAGGACGGAGGCGTTTGCTTCGTGCACACCATCGGTCGCAACGACAGCGCAACCACCTGCAACGCCTGGACCCACAAGTATATCTTCCCCAACAGCAACCTGCCTTCCGTGGCCCAGCTGGGTCGGGCCATGGAAGGGCTCTTCGTCCTGGAGGACCTGCACAACTTCGGGCCCGACTACGACCGGACCTGCATGGCCTGGTACGAGAACTTCGAAAAGGCCTGGCCCGACCTCAAGGACAAGTACGGCGAACGTTTCCGGCGCATGTGGCGCTTTTACCTGCTTTCCTCCGCCGGGGCCTTTCGCGCGCGCCACAACCAGCTCTGGCAGATGGTCATGACGCGTCCCGGCGCCTCTCAACCCGAGTGCAGAATCTCATGATCCACGCCCCTGTCATCATTGTGGGAGGAGGACCGGCCGGCTCGTCCTGCGCGTGGCGGCTCGCCGAGCACAGGGTTCCCGCCCTGGTGTTGGACCGGCAGGACTTTCCCCGGCTCAAGCTCTGTGCGGGATGGATCACCCCCGGAGCCCTCCGGGACCTCGAGGTCCGCAAAGGCGAGTACCCGTACGGTATGCTGGCCTTCCAGAGGCTCGTCTTCCATGCCTACGGCCGAACCTTCCGGGTCCCCACCCTCCAGTACTCCGTCCGCAGGGTGGAGCTGGACGCCTGGCTGCTCCAACGGTCCGGGGCCGCCTTCCTGCGCCACGAGGTAAAAAGCATCCGCAAAGAAAACGGGCGGTTTATCCTGGACGAGGCATTCTCCTGCCGATTTCTGGTGGGCGCAGGAGGGACCAACTGCCGGGTCTTCCGCACCTTTTTCCGGGACGCGCGTCCCCGGGACGAAAGCCGACTCATCGTTGCCCTGGAGCAGGAGCTTGCCTGCGGGCTCCGAGACGCCGACTGCCACCTGTGGTTTTTCGACAACGGGCTTCCGGGATATGCTTGGTACGTGCCCAAGGCGGACGGCTGGGTGAACGTGGGCGTGGGCGGCAAGGCCGCGGCCATGAAGGAGCGGGGCGCGGGCATAAAGGAGCACTGGGATCGGCTGGCGGAAAAGCTCCATGCCTTGGGCCTGGTATCCCGAACCGACTTCTCCCCCCGCGGTTGCACCTACTATCTGCGCCAGGCATCGGAAACCGGGAGGGCAGGGAACGCGTTCGTGGTGGGAGACGCGGCAGGCTTGGCCACCCTTGACATGGGAGAGGGTATCGCCGCGGCCGTCCGGAGCGGAATCCTCGCAGCGGACGCCATCGCCTGCGGCCGGCCCTACCGCCCCCGGTCCGTCAAAGCCCTGAGCCTTCCCGGCATTGCCGCAGAGGGTCTGCTCCGCTTGCGGACAAGCAAGCCCTAAGATCCCATTTTGTTTTGACAAACCCGGGCGTTACCGGCAAGGATTGAAACCGGGTGGCGCTTTTTTCCGATACGGCAACCAACGAGGCCATCCTCTCCAGCATGAGGCCGGCGCCCCTTCCCCGACGAGGCGTGAAATTTTTTCGTGGAAGGGACTGAGAGGGAAGGGGAAAAAGCCGGTCGTTTCAAAAGGGCTTGGCCCCCTCCCCCCGCAAAACCTTTTTTTGCCATCATTAAGAAATTCCCATGCCTTACTCCCTCGACCGGCAGGCGGCCATTTGCGGCAATCTCATCCTGCGCGCCCGAATCATTTCCGCTGTGCGCTCCTTTTTCGCGGAGCGGGGTTTCCTGGAGGTGGAGGTGCCCTGCCGTGTACCTGCGCCGCTTCCCGAGGCCCACGTGGACGCGATTCCGGCCGACGGATGGTTCCTTTCCGCCTCGCCCGAGGACCTGATGAAGCGCCTGCTCTGCTGCGGATACTCCCGGATATTCACCATCTGCAAGGCGTTCCGCCGCTCGGAGCGGGGCCGAAACCACCTGCCGGAGTTCAGCATACTGGAGTGGTATCGGGCCGAGGCAGATTACCGGGACCTGATGGAGGATTGCGAGGAGCTGGCGGCCCATGTTGCGGAAAGCGCGCTGGAAGGCGGGTCCGTGGAACGGGACGGGGTTTTGTTGGATCTTTCCCGGCCCTGGCCCAGGATCACGGTGGCCGAGGCCTTTTCGCGGTATGCGGAACAAAGCGCGGACCAGGCCCTTGCAAAGGACGAGTTCGACTCCAACATGGCTTTTGCCATAGAACCGGCGCTTCCCAGAAACCGGCCCGTTTTTCTCCTGGACTACCCCGCCGAGAAAGCCAGCTTCGCCCGGAAGAGCGCCGGAAACCAGGCGGTGGCCGAGCGCTTCGAGCTGTACATGGCCGGGGTGGAGATCGCCAATGCCTTCTCCGAGCTCACCGACCCCGTGGAGCAGGAGGCCCGGTTCGTTGCGGAGAACGAGGAGCGGCAAAAGCAGGGAAAGCCCGTCTACCCCGAGCCGAAAAAGTTTTTGCAAAGCCTCGGCCGGATGCCCCGGTCGGCCGGCATCGCCCTGGGCCTGGACCGGCTGGTCATGGTCCTTGTAAACGCTCCGGACATTGATTCCGTGTGCGCCTTCACTCCGGAGGAGCTGTGAACCGGGAAGCAGAACCGACTGAAACCACACGAAAACCCTGGAAGAAGCTCCTGGCGGCTGCGGCCTTCCTTGCCTGCCTTCTGGTGCTCCTGTGCGAGGTGACCGACAACAACGCCGACCCGGACCTCTTTGTCTACCTCCTCTACGGCCGGCAAGCGGTTTCCGCCCACGCCCTCCCGACGGCGGACTGCTTCTCGTATCTTCCCACCAAGACCCCCTGGGTCTTCCACGAGTGGGCCGCCAGCATCCTGTTCTACGAGATCTTTCATCATCTCGGGCCCGAAGCCCTGCAGGTCCTCAAGTACCTGCTCTGGGCCCTGATGCTGGAGCTCCTGTGGTTTGCCAACCGCACCCGGGGCGTGCCCCTCCGCTTCTTCCTTCCCTTCCTCCTGGCAAGCTTCTACCTGATCGCCCTGGCCGCAGCCCCGGTCCGCATCCAGATATTTTCCTTCGTCTATCTCCCTCTTGAAATCCTGTTGTGGGAAAGCGCCCGCAAAACCGGAAAAAAGCTCTTCCTGGCTCTCCTGCCCCCCCTCTTCCTGATCTGGGCCAACACCCACGCAAGCTTTGCCTTCGGCCTCCTGGTCTGCCTATGCTACACCGCGGACTCGGCCCTAAGCTCCCGGCAAGGGAAGACCGACCCCGCCTCCTCAGGCCCCGGGGCTTACGCCCTGACCCTTGCCGCCTGCGCGCTTGTCACTCTGGCGAACCCCTACGGCGTTTCCCTTCTCACCAACATCGTGGCCCACGCCCTGGACCCCGAGCACCAGGTTTCCGAATGGCAGTCCATCTGGCTCGCCATATCCCAGGGCTCCGTCTGGCAGGCGGCCGCTTTCTTCGGCCTGGCCTTTTCCGCCGCCCTCCTCTCCCCCTTCGCCCTCCGCAAAGACCGCCCCGGCCTGGCCATCACAGCCGGAACCGCCGTCATGGGATTTCTCCACCTGCGGCACATCAGCCTGTTCGCCCTGTGCGCCGCCGTCTACCTTCCCCTGTGGCTCCAGGAGTTGTCGAGGTCGCACGCCCGCCTTCGCAACCCCCTCCTGATCGCCGCCCTGGTCGCGCTGGTCTTCCCGCTTTACTGCACGGCCTACTCCTCCATCGCCAGCCTGCGGAAAACCATCTCCGACGGCTCGGTGCTGGCCCTCATCACCCCCTCCACCCAGGGCCTCCGCCCCCGGCGCATCCTCTATCCGCTCCCGGCCATAAGCTTCCTCGCGGCCCGCGGCTTCACCGGCAATCTGTGCGTGTCCTACGACTATGCCGCCTTCGCCCTGTGGTACCTCTACCCCCAATGCCGCACCGCCCTGGACGGCCGCTGCGAAAACATCTTCCCCAAGGAGGTCCGCAAGGACTTTTTCGACTTCATCAGCGGCTTCCCCAACTGGCGCGAGTTCCTCTACCGCTACCCCACCGACGCCATCCTCATCCGCACGGGCTCCCTCACCTCCGACCGCATGGAGGCGGACCCCGGCTGGGCCAGGGTCTATGAGGACGCCCTCTACACGATTTTCCTCCGGAGGAACGCGAAATTCGCGGGGCTGCTGAGAAACAGGAAAAATCCTGAGGAGGGCCTGCCCACTGCCGGATGGGTGCGCAAAAACCTGCCCAGACCGGACTCGCTCGGCGGCCCGAGCCTGGAAAGCCCCATACAGATGGGGGAATGATTAGAAGTTATCGTAAAAGATGAAAAAGACGGTAACCGACGGATTATTCAATACGAACAGGTGTCAAACCACGTTGCGGGGCTAAGGAGAAAAGAATTGATGGATTGGCTTGCGGGAAATTTGCTAGCTTCTTGATTCCAAAAGCTTTGCCCGCGGCGGACGGAAACCCCAAGAATACCCGAACGAACATTCAGCAGGAGCAACCACCGCAACCATAGCATCCGGAAGAACCAAGAGAACGCGAGCAGGAGCAGGAATTCGAAGTCGAGCACGAACGCGCACCTGGTTTCCGGCCGCC
>JBFMHL010000123.1:0-2365 GCA_040753055.1 Thermodesulfobacteriota bacterium
GGAACGCCGGAAGCCAGGGAGAGCGCCCTGCGGCAAAGCCCCTTGGAGAGCACGCACAGCCCGCGCTTTTCGGCCGAAACCAGGCGGGCGCAGCGCTTTTCCTCCTCCGGGGACAAAAGCCCGGCCCAGGGGGCGAGCACCGGCTCCTGCCGGGCGAAAAAGACGGTAACTTCATAGGGAGCAGGCGTATTGGTCACGGGTGGGCGCCCATTTTTCGCAAGCAGCTCATTTTTTCCCCTATCATAAAAAAAGGCGGGGACTGATGGAAGAAAAAACGCTTCCTTTCCGGTTCGAAACCGCGCGCCGGACCGTGACCGAGCCCGACGTGGTCACCTTCGTCAACACCGTGGGCCTGTTCGAACCCATCTTCATTGACCAGGAGTATGTGAAGAAGAACATGCCGGAGAGCCATCACCGGCGCTTCGCGCCCGCTCCGCTGGTCATGTCCATGGCCATGGGCCTGGTGGCGCCCCACATCCAGGGCTGGCTCGACCGGATCATCGAGGGGCGCAGGGTGGGCTTCATCGGCGGCATGACCGGCCTGGTGGCCCGGGTCTTCGCCCCCGTGCTGGTGGGCGACACCATCCGGGTCACCCTGTTCGCGGGCGTCTCCAAGGTTTCCTCCCGCGGCCATACCCTGGTGGACCTCCGGCACCTGGTGAAGAACCAGGAGGACGTCCTCTGCGTGGATTTCACCGAGACCATCCTCTACCTGCCGCCGGCGGAGGAAAAATGACCGGCCCGAAGCGCCGTGACAAGATTTCGGCGCTTGCCGCCGCGGCGTTCTGCTCGGCCGCCGCCGCGCTTTTCACTGCCGCGGCCCTGTGGAAGACCGAGGCCGACCCGGACCTGTTCGGATACCTGGCCTTCGGCAGGCTCTACTTTTCCGGCGGAGCCTTCCCCTATCACGACGTATTCTCCTACCTTCCCGTGCGGCCCGTGTGGGTCTACCACGAGTGGCTGACGGGCGTGGTCCTGTTCCGCGTCCTCACCGGCTTCGGGCCCGAGGGGCTCCAGGTCCTGCGCTGGGCCCTGGGGCTTTCCGCCCTTTGGTTATGCGCGCGCGCCGCCCAAAGACTGGGGGCCGGGCTCGTTCCCGTCTGCCTGACGCTGTTTTTATGCGTGAACATCTGGGCCGCAGGCTACAACCCGGTCCGGGCCCAGGTTTTTACCTACCTCTTTTTTGCAGCGAGCCTCTACCTCGCCGTCCGGGCGCGGGAGAGCGCATGGGCTTCCTGGCTGTTCGTGCCGCTCACCCTGCTGTGGCAGAACCTGCACGGCGGCTTTCCCGCAGGGATCGCCCTGTTCCTCCTCTGCGCGGTGTTCGCCCGGGGCGTGCGCCTGCGCTTCCTCCTCCCCGCCCTGGCGAGCCTCTGCCTCGTGTGGGTGAACCCCTACGGCTTTTCCTACTACCCCTACATGGCCGAGGCCCTCACCTTCCCCCGCGCCGAGATCGGCGAATGGCTTCCCCTGTGGAAGGCCCTGGCGGTGGGCTACCCTCTTTCCGCCGCGGCCTGCTACCTCCTTTTGGCCGCCCTGGCCGTCCTGCTTTTTCGTAAGGCATCGTGGCAGCCCGAGGAGGCCGCCGTGCTGGCCGGGACCTTTCTTGCCGGGCTCCTGGTGATCCGGCACCAGGTCTTCTTCGCGCTTTGTGGCCTTGCCTTTCTTCCTCCCGCCCTGGACAGGCCCGTCCGTTCGTATGGAAAACCGGTCCTGGCGGTCCTCGTCGCTGCTCTCCTGGCAAACGGCTATGCCTTTGCGGTCCAGGCGCGCCTGGCCCTGGACCGGAAGAATCCCCTGGCCCTCACCACGCCCGCCTGCCCGGAGCAGGCCTGCACCTCGGTGGCGTTTCCCGTGGAGGCCGTCACCTACCTTAGGCAAAGGGGCTTTACCGGAAAAATCGTGACGGACTTTGCATGGGGGGAGTATGTGCTCTGGAAGCTCTGGCCGGAGTGCCGGGTGGCGCTGGACGGCCGCTACGACACGGTCTTCCCCAAGGAGATCTGCCGCGAGTACCTGGACTTTGTCCTGGGGAAGCCCGACGGCCGGGAGTTCCTTGTGCGCTATCCGCCCGACGCCGTCCTGACCCGTATCGGGTCGGACGTGGATTCCCGGATGCGCTTCCTTCCGGGCTGGGTTCTTGCCCATTCCGACTGCGCGAGCGCCCTGTTTCTTCGCGAAGCCGGAAAGCGGAAGCCATCTAAAAAATGAAAACGAAACCGACGTTTCGGGGCAGTTTTAGAGCGATTGTCATAAATATTGTCGTTTTGGGGGCAAGAAAAATCTAGACATTTAGTTGGAGGTATGCTCTAGTTTTTTCATGGCCCGCCTCTTACTAGAACCGAACCCCGAGAACGCCTCGATT
>JBFMHL010000124.1:0-4534 GCA_040753055.1 Thermodesulfobacteriota bacterium
AATGCTAAAAATATGGAGAAAGATGGTCATACTGAATCTTCAAAACAGATGTATAATGAACTTTATACTCGATCAAACTTCGGCTATTTTCGTTTGCTTGCAGAAGCTGGCCTTTACAGAGTCAGTTCCTCTCAGTTACAGGAGTAATACGAGGTAGTTCCGCTGGTGGCACTGATAGCCCGGTGAGAGCGGGTGAATAGTGGGCCGAGGGTGAACCCGGCAAGAATCGCCGGGGTGCGTAAGCACGAGAGGCATCGTACGAGTGGCAGTCGCCAAGCGCTCCGGATGTTCCGTGGCATCCGGTCCGGCCTCCTGCCCTTCGGCAATCGGCAACGAGATAGAAGCTGTTTCATAACCCCGGATCACGTTTCAGGGCAAGACGCGGGCCGACGAAAAAGCGGAGCATGCAGTTGGTATGTGAGCATTTTGAGAAGGCAAAGGAACGCCGCCCTGGGGCGTCAGATGGGGTTATGAAACAGCTTCTAAAGGAACTACCCCGCCCGGCCGGCATCGCCTATTCCGCCGCATCGTGCAGAAAATAGGTCCCGTCCATGCGGACCGCGGCCCCGCCCCCGAAGGCGACCCGGAAGGGCGCGGCCGGGTCTTTTCCGGCTTTCAGCCGGACGATGTTCGGCGTGGCGAAGCTCGCGTTCTGCTCCAAAGAGATCGGCTCCCCGTCCCACATCTTCCTCTCCAGAAGATAGGAGCCCAGGGCCGCGTTGCCGCTTCCCGTGGCCGGGTCTTCCAAATACCCGAAAACCGGCGCGAACACCCGGCTCCGGTACCGGTTTCTCGGGTCGGCCACCTCGCCGGAAAAGACCACGACGATATCTACGGCCTTGGCGACGCAGAACTCCTTCAGCCGCGCCTCATCGGGCGCCAGGGCCAGGGTCGCGGCAAGCCCCTTCAGGGGAACGAGCAGGGTTTCCAGGCCGGCGTTCACGATCCGGACGGGAAGATCCCCGCGGATCTCCCGGAGGTCCAGGCCCAGGGCCCCGGCCGTGTCCTCCACGGAGATCGCCCGGCCGGAAAACGCCGGGGGCGGCGCGGTGATGTATACGGAGTCCTCGGCGCGGATCCGGTTTTCCACCGCCAGGTCCCCCATGGGGGTTTGAATCCGGATTTCCTCGAGGCCCAGGAGATCCTCGCTTGTGCGGATCAGCTGGTAGAGGATGGCGATGGTGGCGTGCCCGCAAAAGGCCACCTCCCGCTCGGAGGAGTAGTACATGAGCCGGAAGGCGGCTTTCCCCGTCCGGGCCGCGTAGCCCACCTCGCTGACGAAGCCCTTCAGCTCCCGGGCGATCCCGAGCATCTCCCGGGGGGTGATCTGGTCGAAGGAGTCCAGGAGGACCATGCCGGCCGGGTTTCCCGGGGACCCGGCCCTCGCGAAGGCGTCAAGCTTCTGGAAGCGGAATCGTTTCATGGGGCACCTGGGTTCTTGTGGTTGATTGCGGCCCTGGACAGGAGATGAAATACCATAAGCCGGAAAGGCCTTCCCCGGCAAGGCCCGGCCGGGGAAAGACAGGCCTTCGCGCATCGCCCATCCCCGCCTCCCCCTTACCCAATCCGCCTGAATAGTGGTATAACCCCCTCCATGAACCCGAACGCCCCCAAACATCGCCCCGAAATCCTGGCCCCGGCCGGAGACCCTTCCTGCCTGCTGGCCGCCGTGGCCGCGGGAACCGACGCGGTCTACCTGGGCCTCAAGCACTTCTCGGCCCGCATGCAGGCCAAGAACTTCTCCATCGCCGAGCTTTCCCGGCTCTCCGGCCTGTGCGCGGAAAAAGGCGTGCGCCTCTATGTGGCCATGAACGTCATGGCCAAGCCCGGCGAGCCCGCGGACGCGGGCCGACTCGTGGACAAGCTTGCCCGCTTTGTCCGGCCCTCGGCCCTCATCGTCTCGGACCTGGGCGTGGCGGCCGTGGCGCGCCAGGCCGGCTACGAAGGCGAGATCCACCTCTCCACCCTGGGCTGCGCCACCCACCCCGCGGCGCTCGAGCCCGCCCGGAGCCTCGGCTTCTCCCGCGTGATCCTTCCCCGGGAGCTCTCCGAGGACGAGGTCCGGCTCTGCGCGGCCGCCTGCCCGGAAGGCCTGGGGCTGGAGGTGTTCGTCCACGGTGCGCTCTGCTACGGCGTGTCCGGCCGTTGCTACTGGTCCAGCATGATGGGCGGGAAATCGGGCCTGCGGGGCCGCTGCGTCCAGCCCTGCCGCCGTGTCTACTCCCAGGGCGAAAAGGCGGCCCGCTTCTTCTCCTGCATGGACCTGGGGCTGGAAGACTCCACCCGGACGCTCCTTTCCATCCCGCAGGTGGTCTCCTGGAAGATCGAGGGCCGCAAGAAAGGCCCCCACTACGTGTACCACGTGACCCGCGCCTACCGGCTGTTGCGGGACCACCCCGGCGACCCGTCGGCCGCCGCCGAAGCAGGCGAGCTTCTGCGCCTCTCCCTGGGCAGGGTGGGCACCCGCTACCGCTTCCCGGCGGACGCGCCCGAAAACCCGGTGGCCATCTCCCGGCACACGGGCTCGGGGCTTTACGTGGGCAAGGTGGAGTCGGGCCGCGGCGGCCTGGTCACCATCGCCACCAACCTGGACCTCTCTCCCGGCGACCTCTTGCGCGTGGGCTTCGAGGACCTGGCCGGCCACGCCCTGCTCCCCGTCTCGAAAAAGACCCCCAAAGGCAGGATCACCTTCTCCATGCAGGAAGAGGCCCCCTCCAAGGGCTCGCCCGTTTTCCTCATAGACCGCCGCACCCCGGAGATCACCGGCCGGATCAACTCCCTGTCCCGCGAGCTGGAGCGTTTTCCCGCATCCGACGTGAAGGCGTCCACCTTTGCGCCGGACCTGCCCCGACCCCCGGCCTCGCCGGGCAAGCCCCAGCGCATCCTCCTGGGCAAGCCCGATCGCAACGCGGCCCAACCCAAAGGGAGCTTCATCACGGCGATCTGGCTTTCCTCGGGAGCGGGCGACCGGCTCTCCCAATCCCAGGCGGCTTCGGCCATCTTCGTTCTGCCGCCCGTCATCTGGCCCCGGGACGAGCAGAAGTTCCGGGCCGTCATCTCGGCCGTGCGGCGCAAGGGAGGCCGGCGCTTCATGCTGAACGCCCCCTGGCAGACGGGCCTGTTCGACAAGAAAAGAAAGGGCGAGTTCTTCCTGGCGGGCCCTTTCTGCAACGTGGGAAACGGCCTGGCCGCCCAAATGCTGCAAAGCCTGGGCTTCGACGCCGCCGTGGCCAGCGCCGAGCTCTCCCGGGAAGACTATCTGAAGCTCCCCTCCCAGAGCCCCATCCCCCTGGGCGTGGTCATCCGGGGCTTCTGGCCCCTCAGCGTCTCCCGCATCGTTTCGTCCGCGCTGGTCAAGCAGAAGCCCTTTGCCAGCCCCCGCAAGGAAACCGCGGCGGTCATCGGCGTGGGCCCCGACACCTGGGTCTTCTCCGACCGGCCCCTTGACCTCTCGGGCCACGAAAACGAGCTCGCCCGCGCCGGGTACCGCTACTTCCTCCATCTTCATTACCCGGCACCCGGCCTGGCCGCCCCGCCCCGCCCCTTCCCGGCCAATTGGAACCTGAAGCTCCTCTAAGGGCCGCCCGTTCCCGGGAGCTTCCTCCCGTTCCCGAGGCCGGGAAAGCGCTCTATTCGCTTGCAAGAGCCGCCGCTTCTGGTAACAGTACACGAACCCACCCAGGAAAGAGCCGCCGCGCGGCCGGGAGCCCCCTGTCCGGGCAGCTCCGGCCAAGAACAGGGCGGGCTCCATGAATAGAACCGATTGCAGGAGGTTTTCCATGCCCAGGCGGGGGCGCAGGGAGTACATGAAGGCCGAGGACCGGAGGGCCGCCATCATCCAGGGGGCCCGGGGGGTCTTCGCCCGCAAGGGATACCGGGGCGCCACTGTGGAGGACATCCGGCACGCCTGCGGCATCGCCCAGGGGACCCTCTACGTGCACTTCCCCAACAAGGAGGCGGTGTTCAAGGCCGTTATCTTCGACGCGGTGGACCGCATCGTCCTCATGATGGCCCCGCCCGATCCCGAGGGCCTGGCCCGGCGCATGGCCGAAGGCGGCGACCTTGCCGCGTTCGTTGCCGAAAGGCTTTCCACCATCTTCTCCGAGGTGGAGAAGGACCAGGACATCTTCCGGCTGGTGTTCCGGGAAGCCCTGGGCATAGACGACGAGATGGACGAGTTCTTGTCCCGCGTTAACGGCGCCATGCTGGGCCAGCTCTCCCAGGAGCTTTCCCTGGGCATGGAGTTGGGCGTGCTCCGGAAGATGGACCCGCGCATGGCCGCCCACCTGGTTCTCGGCACCATTTTGCTGCTCATCCTCACCCACTACATCGAGGCCCAGGGCCCGGCCCCGGAGGCCCATACCCTGGCAGCCACCTCCGCCGACCTCATCCTCCGCGGCCTGGCCCAACAAAACGGCGGCTGATGGGGATAAGCAGGAACTGATTTGAAGCTGTCGCAAAAATACAAAGGAAAAGGATTTTTGCGGGGGAGGGGGGAAAACCCCTTTTGGACAAGCTGGCTTTTCCCCCCTCC
>JBFMHL010000125.1:0-9324 GCA_040753055.1 Thermodesulfobacteriota bacterium
CCCCCCCCCCCCCCCCCCCCCCCCCCCCCCCCCCCCCCCCCCCCCCCCCCCCCCCCCCCCCCCCCCCCCCCCCCCCCCCCCCACAAAATCTTTCAGGCCTTTCCTCTTTTTGCCCTTCGCCGTCAAAACCCCAGCACGGGCCAGCCTCGTTGGGCGGCGGTTTTGAGCAGGGGGTGGGTGGGCGCCACGGCGAAGGGGTGGCCGACCATCTCCAGGAGCGGGATGTCGGACTGGTGGTTGCCGTAGGCGTAGGAGGCGCCGAGGTCCAGGTTCTGCGTGCGGGCCAGGTCTGCGGCCAGGCTGGCCTTGGTGGCGTCCACGCACAGCACGGAGGGGCGGCCGGTGAGGAGCCCGTCGGGCCCGACCTCCAGGTCGGTGCACAGCAGGTGGTGGAAGCCCAGGTCCCGGGCCACGGCGGTGAGATAGTAGCGGATGGAGCCGGAGATGAGCACGCAGACGTGCCCGCGTTTATGGTGCCAGGAGAGGCGCGAGAGCATGCCCGGGGAGAGCTTGGGTTTGAGGTAGTGGTGGTAGAAGTACTCCGCGCCCTCTTCAAAGTCGGAGAGGCGTTTGCCGCGGTAGTAGAGGATGAGGATGCGCGCCATGCGCTCTTCGGAGATGATGTGGCGCTTGTAGAAGAGGTTGAACATGCCGGCGAAGGCGGCGAAGGAGGCCGGCAGCATGCCGCGTTTGTAGAGGTACCACATGCCCAGCTTGGCGGAGTTGGTGGTCAAGAGCGTCTTGTCGAAGTCGAAGAAGGCGGCGGGCTTGGAGGAGGGCATGCGCGGTCTCCTTTGGCGCGTCAGCGCAGGTAGGCGAGCTCCTTGGGCAGGTCCAGGCCTTTTCCCATGCGGTCCTCGGCGTAGTTGACGGAGGCCAGGGTCTTGATGTCCTTGATGGCGCGTTCGTCTCCTTCGAAGGTGACGCGGGCGATCTTTTCCTTGGCGATGAGGCCGCCGGCCCATTGGAGGTCCAGGACGCTTCCGGCGTCGAAGGAGAGCTCGTTCACCTTCATTTTCACCTGGCCGCCGTAATGGTTGACGATCTTGGCCACCAGGAGGGAGGGACGAAGGTGGAAGCCCATGTCGCGGGGCACCGGGACATCGAGGGTGGAGCGCTCCACGTTTTCGGTCAAAAGCTCCTTGGCCAGCGCCTGGCCGTCCATGAGGAAGCGGCAGGCGAATCGGAAAGCGTAATTCACGGTGCGGTCCAGGATCTCGGCCGGGTTCAGGAGCTTGGCCATGCGGTTGCGGACTTTTTTGTATACGTTCTTCTGGCCGGTCTCGTGGAGGTGCCGCTCGTAGAAGTGGAGGAGGAAGCCGGCGAGCTCCAGAAGGTGCAGGACCACGGAGATATGCCCGCGGAGCATTTTGAGCTTCTGGTTGGCGATGCTGCGGCCGTGGATGACGTAGGAGTCGAAGGAGGACTGGAGGTTGTGGATGACCATTTCGTAGCGCCGCACCTCCACCTCGTTGATGCGCAGAGGGACCATGCCGGAGATGGCGTCCGCGTCCAGGGCGCTGTCCGCGTCGAAGCCCTCGAAGGCTTGGGAAACGCTAAGAAACTCGTTGCAGATCCGGACGATGCTCTCGCGGTTCTCCTGGGCGGCGTCCTCGTCAATGTCGGCCTTGAGCATCTCGTTGGTGGAGATGCGGGGAAAGTCGGACTCGATGTAGTGGTCGCCCGGCAAGGGAATGCGGAGGCGCTTGGCCTCGGCGACGACGGCGGGGGCCAGGCTCTTCAGGGCCCGCACCAGGTACTCGTGGGTCCGGATGCCCTGGTCTTCGAAGTCTTCGGGTGCGGTGAGGCCGTAGTGGGGGAAGCGGTTCACGATGTGCTTCTGGACGTATGCGGCCATTGCCAGGTGCCGCATGGCGGCGGAAAGCTCCCGGTAAAGGTACCACCTGCGGTTGTTCTTGGCTCCGTGGAAGTCCAGGAGGTCCTCCAGGAGGTAGGCGCTGGAGGAGAGCTCCATGTAGAAGCGCTTGGTGTAGGTATAGCGGGTGGCGGCCACGTTCTGCAGGTAGACAGAGCATTTGAGGTAGCTGTGGGAAAAAAGCGCCACCTTGGTGACAAAGGAAAAGTCGGGGAAATTGGTCTGCGGCATGGCGTGGTTTCCGGTAACTCCGGCTGCGCATGCGGCCGGCGGCTCGTGCCATCGGTTTTGGTGCCGGGCGATGAAGCGGGCCGCCGGACCTTTGACCGGCGATTCCTCGGCATCGGAAGTTACGGCAAATGCGGACGATATTTTTGCTTAACGGCTTTGCTTGTCAAGAGCTTATACGCCTGCGGGGGAGGTAAACGGCGGAGGAAAGGCACTTTGGGGGGGAAAGAAATCTGCAAGGGAGGGGAGTCCCCTCCCTTGGCAAAGTCTGGAATGTAGAGGAAGGAAAAAAGGGGCCGGAGGGGTCCATAAGCCGAATTCTGTTCCCCGGAGCGGTTGCCCGGACCGGGGCGGCGGCCATTCCTCTGGGGGAGAGCGGTTGCCCGCTTCCTCTTGCGACCTACCCGGGGGCTTCCGGCGGGCCGCCGTACAGCGCCCCCCTATTTGGTCTTGCACCGGGTGGGGCTTGCCTAGCTTCCCCGGTCGCCCGGGGAACTGGTGCGCTCTTACCGCACCGTTTCACCCTTACCCGGCGGACGAATCCGCCGGGCGGTCTGCTCTCTGTTGCGCTTTCCTTCGCGTTGCCGCGACTCCGCGTTACGGAGCACCCTGCCCTGTGGTGTTCGGACTTTCCTCCGGCGTTGCCGCCGGCGACCGCCTGGGCCCCTCCGGCCCGAAGGTGGATTCCATATGCCGCGTGGCTCCATGAGGCCGTAAAAAGTTCCCGGTGCAACCCGTTCAGATGCATCGGGCTTTTTACGGGCTCATCACCTACTCCTCCTGCTTCCAATATAAGATGCGTTCGCAGTGGGGGCAAAGCTTCAGGGCGTCGCCTCGTTGGAGCTCGTTATAGGTCTGGGGAGGTATGTTCATGTTGCAGCCCTTGCACACCGCGGCGGTGACCGCGGCCACGGCGCGCCCGCCGGTGGCGCGCAGGACCATCTGGTAGGTCCGGAACAGCTGGGCCGGCACGGAGGCTGCGATGGTTCCGCGGTCGGAGGAGAGTTCGGTGAGGCGGCTCTCGCCCACCTTCACTTCCCGGTCCACGGACTCCTTTTCCTGGCTGAACTGGTCGGCCAGGGTTTCCTGCTCCTTGGAGAGCTCCGAAAGGGCTCCGTCCACTTCCCCGAGCTTTTCCAGAAGCTCCAGGAGCTCCTTCTCCATCTCTTCCACGCGGCGCTTGCCGTCGTCAATTTCGCGCTGGAGGGCCTTGTACTCCCGCATGTTCTTGATGGAAGCGAGCCGGTCCTGGCTTTTCTTGGTGAGGATCCGGACGTCGGCCACCTCGGAGTCCAGGATCCGCTGCCTGCGCTCGATGGCGGACTTGCTCTCGTTCTGCTCCGCCACCAGCTTTTCCAGGTCGCCCATCTTCACCCGAAACTCTTCCAGGCGCTTCATGCTCTCCTGCATGGCGGCCTGGACCCTGGAGGCCTCATCGTCAATGTCCTGGAGCTTGATCAACTTCTCGATGTGTTCCTTCACTTATCCTCCCCTGGAAAAAAATAGCGGCGGATTCCGGCTTGTTTCTTACGGCCTTCCGGCCGTTTTGGGAAAAGCCTTCGATACCCGCCCGACGCCTGGCCGCCGGCCCCGCCCCTTGGAAAGGCGCGGGGCCGCCCGGAGTCTCCCGACAAGACCCCGGACCGCGGCGGAAAGATGCTTTTTGTTAATAAGCTCCGGGCCCTTCATTTTTCGGGCGGACCAGCTCCGCCCCTTGGCCGGCGGCTCACGCCACCGGAATGAACGGGTCGGTTTCCTCCTCATAGGCTTTCACCGTTACGGTGAGGCCTTGTTTTGTGAAGCGGTCTCTCAGCATTTGCGCCAGCGCCGGAACCACCAGACGCTCGGAAGCGAAGTGGCCGATGTCCACCAGGGTCCTGCCCCTTGCTTGGGCGTTGCGGGCGTCGTGGTATCGGAAGTCGCCGGAGATGAAGGCGGTGGCCCTGCTGCGAAAGAAGTGGTGCAGGAGCGAGGAGCCGGAGCCGCCGCAGACGGCCACGATGCCAACTATGGCTTCCGGGTGGCCGGAGAAGCGGACCCAGGGCGCGTCGAGCCTTTGCCGCACAAAGCGGGCCAGCTCGGCAAGCTTCATGGGCGAAGGAAGCTCGCCCACCCATCCCATGGGCCGCAGGTCATCGGAAGAATCTGAAGAGATGCAGGCCGGAATCGCCATCTCCGGGTCCAAGGGGCTCTGGCCCGACAGGCCGAGCCTGTCTGCAAGGACGTCGTTCACGCCTCCGGCGGCCCGGTCCAGGTTGGTATGGGCGCAGGCAACGGCCAGGTTGCTGGTGACGGCCAGGCGGATGGTGTCGGCGAGCGGGTCGTTGAAGCGAAGGTTGCGGATGGGGGTGAAGATGAGCGGGTGGTGGGTGAGAAGCATCTGGGCGCCGTCGTTCACGGCGGCTGCCACCACCTCGGGCAGAGGGTCCAAGGCGACCCAAAGCTTCGTAACCTTGGCGCCGGGGTCTCCCACGGCAAGTCCCACGTTGTCCCACTCTTCAGCGAGGCTTTCCGGAGCGAGCTTCTCCAGCACGGACATGATCTCCGCCACGGTGGCGGGCATGGACGCTGACCCTTTCCTTCAAACGGTCTTTTTAAAAAGCCGCCCTTACGCCGAGGCTCCCGGACCGGGCGGCGCCGGTGATGTCTCCTGGTGGGCCCACCTGGATTCGAACCAGGGACCGACCGGTTATGAGCCGGTGGCTCTACCAATTGAGCTATGGGCCCCGAAGCGCCGTTTGGGCATGCCGTCATCAAATCGGCAATCAGATAACGAAACATACCCGGACGGCTCTTGTCAACTGAAACGAACCGCCCGCTTCCGGGGCCTTGCAGCATGGAGGCGGGGCGGACTTTTCATACGCCCCGCCGCTGGTTCTCCCTCCGCCCTGCCGGGCTCCGTTTTTTGGGACCCTAGGACTCGATGAAGCTTTTGAGCTTGGAGCTGCGCGACGGATGCCGGAGCTTCCGCAACGCCTTGGCCTCGATCTGGCGGATGCGCTCGCGCGTCACGCAGAAGTCCTTGCCCACCTCCTCCAGAGTGTGGTCCGCCCGCTCTCCGATGCCGAAGCGCATGCGAAGCACCTTCTCCTCGCGGGGGGTCAGCGTGGCCAGCACCTTGCGGGTCTGCTCCGCCAGGTTCAGGCTGATGGCGGCCTCGGAGGGCAGCATGAACTTCTTGTCCTCGATGAAGTCCCCCAGGTGGCTGTCCTCCTCCTCGCCGATGGGGGTCTCCAGGCTGATGGGCTCCTTGGCGATCTTGAGCACCCGGCGCACCTTCTCCAGGGGAAACTCCATCTTCTCCGCGATCTCCTCCGGGGTGGGCTCGCGCCCCAGCTCCTGGACCAGGTAGCGGGATGTGCGGATGAGCTTGTTGATGGTCTCGATCATGTGCACCGGAATGCGGATGGTGCGCGCCTGGTCCGCGATGGCCCGGGTGATGGCCTGGCGGATCCACCAGGTGGCGTAGGTGGAGAACTTGTAGCCGCGCCGGTACTCGAACTTGTCCACGGCCTTCATGAGGCCGATGTTGCCCTCCTGGATGAGGTCCAGAAACTGGAGCCCGCGGTTGGTGTACTTCTTGGCGATGGACACCACCAGGCGGAGGTTGGCCCGGATGAGCTCGGCCTTGGCCTCCTTGGCCTTGTCGCGGCCGGTCTGGACCGAGGCCCGCACGCGCTTGAGGCTCAAGCTGTTGGCTTTGAGGGAAAGCTCGCGCTCGCGGATGCAGGTCTGGATCTCGCGGACCATCATGAAGTACTGCCGGGCTTCTTCCTTGGAAAGCCCGCAAGTCTTTTGTACGAAGCGGCAGAAGTCGCTTTCCTTCTCGCAGTGCTCCCGCAGGTCGGCCATGGGCACGTCCAGCCGCTCCGCGCACTCGGAGATCTTCCGGTGCATGTTCTCGAACCACTCGATCTGGAGGTAGATGGACTCCTCGATCTCGTTCAATACGCGGTTCTCCAGGCGCCAGTCCTTGAGCAGCACGAAGACGCGGCGGTTGCGGCGGGTGACCGAGCGCCGGAGGTTGCGCCTCTGCTCCGAGGAAAGGGCCTGGGCGGGATCGAAGAGCTGGTTGCGGTACTGGGTGTTTTCCGTGTGCAGGGTCTCGATTTCCGTCAGGACCTCGGCGATCTTGTCCAGGTGCAAGGACTCCTCGATGACGGCGTCGCCCTCGTCCACGTCGCGGAACACGTCCTTCAGACGCGCGTTGCCCGAGCACAGGTCCCGGCACAGGGTGATGAGGTGGTCAACGCCCACCGTGGTTTCCAGGAAGGCCTTCAGAATCTCCTGCTCGCCCTCCTCGATCTTCTTGGCGATCTCGATCTCGCCCTCGCGGGAGAGCAGGGACACCTGGCCCATCTCCCGCAGGTAGAGCTTCACGGGGTCGGACGAGGTCCCGGCGTCCAGAACGTCCCGGGCCTCCTCCTCCATGTATGCCTTGTCTTCGGACGTCTTGGCCGCTTCGGTGACGTTGACCCTTTTTCCGTCTAAGATCTCGATGTCCAGCTCGTCGAACATCATCAGGGTTTCGTCTATCTGGTCGGACGAAACCATGTCCTCCGGCAGCGCCTCGTTGAGCTCGTCGTAAGTGAGGTACCCCTGCTTCTTGCCCTTGACGATGAGCTCCTCGAGCTCGGGCGGCCGGGACTGGATCTCCTCGCGCTCCTCCCTCTCGTCGGTGTCTTCCTGCTGGGGTGCCGCTTTTCCCTTTGGATCCCTTGCCATGGATTCCGTCTCCTTCGTGGTAAATCGGATTGACGTCCCGTGTGTCTTCGCGCGCTTGCCGGAGGCCCGGAGAGCTCCGCAGAACTTGAGCGGCGCTTCCGGTACACGCCCCCTTCCGTAAACGGGTGTCAAGACGTCAAACTACAATATGCATTCTTTTCCCCGAGCGCCAGGAGGCGGGGCCTCCGGTGCGGGGGATGGTCAGTTTCCCCTTTTACTTCAAAAACTTGCGGCTTTGCCGCGCCATGTGGGCCACATGGCTCAACGCAAGGCCCGTGTCCCCGTTTTTTTCCGTTTCCGAGATCTTGGAAAGGGCGGCAAGCCCCTTCCTGCGGGCGACCCACTGGCGCTCGTACTGGGCCGCGAGCTTGGAAAAGTTGGCCTGGCCGCAGTCTCCCAGAGGCTCGGCTCGGGACAGGAGCTCGGCCGCGATCTTGCGGAGGCCGGGGTCGGAGAGGCTGGCCATGAGGCTTTCCCCGTTCTCGCCCCGCGAGAGCATGAGGCCGATGGCCTTCAAGTCCTCGTTCTGGAAATGCTCCAGGATTCCGCTTTGTTGCGCGATGGGCACCAGCTCCGGGTGGTTCACCAGGTGGCAGAGTATGGTGCGCTCCATGAGGGCGGGCCCGGAGGCGGCCGCGGGAAGGTCGCAGGAGCGGGGCCCGGCCGGCCCGGGGCTTTTTTCCCCCACCACCCGGCGCACATGCTCCAGCACGGCCTGCTCGTCCACCGAGAGGCGCTGGGCCAGGGCCCGGACTTCCAGGGAGCGCTCCACGGGGTCGGTGAGGGCCGCCAGGTGCTCGGCCATCTCCTGGACCACGCGGGCCTTTCCGGCAAAGCTGTCGCCGTGCTTCTGCAACGCCGCTGCGGTGAGGAACTCCAGGATGCCCGCGCTTTTCTCCGCCAGCGCGTAGAAGGCCTCCGCCCCCTTTTCTCGCACGAAGGTGTCCGGGTCGTGGCCCTCGGGCAGGCTCATGACCCGCACGGGCACGTGCTCGGCCGCGAAGATGGGAAGCGAGCGGGCCGCTGCTTTGCGCCCCGCCGCGTCGGCGTCGAAAACCAGGGTCACGCGAGAGGCCGCGCCCTTGATCGCCCGGGCATGGAGCTCGGACAGGGCCGTTCCGCAAGTGGCCACGATGTTCTTCACCCCCAGGATGGAGGGCACGATGACGTCCAAGTACCCTTCCACCACGAAGACCTCGCCGGTCTCCCGGCAGCGGGCATGGGCCCGGTCCAGGCCGAAGAGCACGCGCTTCTTGTCGTATATGGGTGTGGCCGCGGTGTTCAGGTACTTGGGCAGCGCATCGTCCATGACCCGGCCACCGAAGCCCACGATCTCGCCGTGGATGTTCGCTATGGGGAACATGACGCGGTTGCGGAAGCGGCTGTAACGCTTGCCCCGGTCCGAGACGGCGGCCAGCCCGGCCTGCTCGACGAGCTCGGCGGAGAAGCCTTTTTTCTGCAAGGCCGTCATCATGGCGTCGTAGCTCGCGGGCGCAAAGCCCAGCCTCCACTCCCCAACGGCCTTCTCGGGAATGCCCCGGGAAGCGAGATAGCCCCGCGCCGCCGCTCCCTCGGAGCCGGCCAGGCACGAGGCAAAGAAAGCCGCGGCCTCCCGGTTCGCGGCCAGGATCTGCTGGCGCAGGTCGGCCTTTTTTTTCTGGGCCGGCGTGAGCGGCTTTTCCTGGACCTCGATGCCGAAGCGGGCCGCCAGCGAACGCACTGCCTCCGGGAAGCTCACGCCGTCGCGCTTCATGACGAAGTCGAATACGTCGCCGCCTTCGTTGCAGCCGACGCAGTGGAAGAAACCGCGGTCGCGGTCCACGGAAAACGAGGGGGTTTTTTCGGTATGGAAGGGGCACAGCCCCAGAAGCTTGCGGCCCTGCTGGCGCAACACCACGTGGGCGGACACCACGTCCACGATGTCTGCTGCCTGGCGTACGCGGGAGACGGTGTCGTCGGAAAAGCCGAAGGCCACAATCCCTCCGAAAAAAAGGCTGCCTCAAGCCGCGGCTCGGAACAGGCGCACGCGCAGTCCGCCGCCGCCCGTATCTTCCGGCTCCCGGCAACCTTCCTTCCCCGGCCGATTCCAAAGGGCCGGAGAGATCCGCGGCTGGTCCGTGGGCGTGCTATTGTCCTGCGGGCGGGCCGCGCAAGAACACGAAGGCTTACGATTTTTCCGAGGGTGGGAAAATCGTAAGCCTTGGTAAACGCGACGAAAAACGCCCAAGCGGGCGGAGGCTGCGCCGCGTTCGGGCTGTTTGCGATCCGAAAGCCTGCATGCGCTACCTTAAACGATTGCGGCGTGGCGTTTCGGTGGCGGAGAAAAGTCCTCCGCATTACAATCAAACTAATATAACGGCCCTGAAAAAAATTGTCAAATGAAACTAAAAAAGAAGGAAGAAGGAAAAAGAAAAAAGAAAGGGAAAAGAAGGAAGGGCTTGGGGGGGGGGGGGGGGGGGGGGGTGTGTTGGTTTGTGTTGAAGGTCAGGACGACC
>JBFMHL010000126.1:0-91010 GCA_040753055.1 Thermodesulfobacteriota bacterium
TGGATACAAGGCCGCCGCACCCGTTTTGATTGTAGGAGCAGAGCTGAATTTTCAAGCTATTGGCTTGCGCCTGCATCTTGCACTGCGAAGAGATGGCCAAGCGTCCTTCCCTCGGTCGCCTGAATCCGGCCCATGTCTACAATCATGGCCGAAACCAGGGGATTTGAAATCTCCTGTGCCGAGTTAATAGGCCCTTTCCCCCTTCCTCCATTTTCCATACTCTGTCTTCCCGCCAATTTGATGAAAAACCTTATAGCTGCCACTACAGCAGGCGGCACAAAACTCAAAGCTGGCCGCCGTCTTCCACTTCACATCGCCATGAAGGACGCCCGGGATGTCGAGAGTACTACCGGAGACCGCTTCAAAGGGGGACTTTTTCCCGGTCAAATAATCCCGCAGTTCCTTGATTGGAACGACATGATACGGGCCATATCGGTCTTGCATCAAAACGACGTAACGGTAGTCGGGGCTGAAAATATTGAAGGTCCAATCATCGAAATAAAGGGTTCCGGAAGGCTTGAACGGAATTCTTTGACCATCAGGAAATTCAAATAGGAGCTGCTCCACGCGGAAAGAAGGAGGCACCTTCATCTCCATGTCAGGTCCATTGGGATCGGAACCTATCCAGATGGCAATGAGGGATTCATCGGGAACGGATTCCCGGTGGAGTTCCCGGAACAGATCGTTCTTGGCGGGAGTTTGCGAAAATAGAAAGGGGCCTCCCCATAGGAGGATGAGAGCCATCAAAACAATGGGAAGGCCCCTCTTCATAGCGATGCGGACGGCAGTTTTATCCGCGTCCTTCTCCGGGGTCGCGGCATGCGGATGTTATTATTTCCCCAGCGACTTCTCCGCCGTGCGGATGCGGTCGAGCTCGCGGGATACCAGCTCTTCCTGCTCCTTGGTGTTGGCAATGCCCTTTGCCTGGACCAGGAGATCGCGGGCCTGCTTGAGGCTTTCGGCGGTCTTCTCGGCAAGCACGTCTTCGGCCTGGGTGATGAGGTTTTCAAAGTCCAGGCGCAGGAGCTTATCCTTGAGCATGCTCCTTTGGGAGAAGCTCAGGGAGTACTTGCCCGCCTTGGAAAGGTCGTTGCGGGCCGATTGGTAGTTGGGCGGGGTGTCGCCGTGCAGGGCCTTCTCGGCGCGGTCTTCGTAGTAAGTGCGCACGATGGCGTAGGCCTGGTCCATGGGAACCGGTCCGCGGAGGGGCTGGTCAAAGGAAAGGCCCGGAAGCTCCTCCACCTTGTGGAAACCGGCCGGGGCGAAGCGGCCCCGCAAAAGCTCGTAGCCGTCGTTTGTTTTCTCGAAACGGAACCGTCCCGCGTTCAGAAGGGAAGTGACAACGACGAAAAAGCCCAGCAGACCCAGAACAATGAACAGGAGCACCGCCGTGGGTTTCCGGGTTTTCCGCGGCTGGTGACGGGCCTGCTTGAGGCCGTACACGCCTTCGTTGAGCACGGCCAGGGCCGCGAAAAGAATCTTTTCCAATCCGGATGCAAAGGCATCGAATGCGGCCACGGACTTTTTCCAGGTGTTTTCCTCCTGGGGGTAGACCTCCTCGTCCACCACGGAGAAGACGCCGGCAAAGGACGGGTCCGCGGCTTCCTGGACGGTGGGCTCGACAGCAGGCTCGGGGGCTGACGCAGGGGCCGGTGCCGGTGCAGGAGCGGGAGCCGGCGTTTCGGCCTTTGCCTCGGCAGGGGCCGGCTGGGGAGCAGGCTCGGGGATCTGGACGGCGGCGGGCTCGGGCTCGGAAACAGGCTCGGGAGCCGGCGCCTCGGCCTTCACCTGCACGGCGGCCGGTTCGGGGGCTGGCTCCGGCGCCGGCGCAGCTTTGGGTTTGTCCGGCGGAACGAAGGACGGATCAAAAGGTGGAATGAAAAAGGACTTGAACAAAAGCGCGGAAAGCTCGGTGCTGTCCGCGGGAGATTCTGGCGCAGGCGGAAAAGACTCGACGGCCTCCAGCACAACCGGCTCGGGCTGGGGTCCGAGGGGCTCGAAAACCTTGGCAAGGAGCGTGGCGGGATCCGGCGGAGGAACGGGAGGAGGCGCAGGCGCGGCCTTTTCTTCCTTGGCCGCCGGGGGAGCCGGCTTGGCTTCCACGGGAGGAGGAGCAGCGGGCTTCTTCTTTTCCGGCTCCGGAATATCCATGGGCTCGGGCAGGGTGAAGGCGCGGCAGAGAAGCGCCTTGTCCACGGTAAACTCGGCGGTTGAAAGGCCTGCAGCACCTTCCGCAACCGGAGTCACGGGCTGGGGGAGCTTGCCCGTGGGAGCGAAGGTACGGAACAAAAGCTCGGCGATGCTGGGCGGCTGGACGGCGGAAGGCTCTTTTGCCGCTGCCTTTTTGGGAGCCTTTTCCTCCTTCTTGGGAGCCTTTTCCTTGGCTTTGGAGGCGGCCGGGGCCGCGGCTTTTTCGGTCTTCTTTCCTGCCGCCTTCTTTTCGGGCGATCCGGTTTTTTTCTTTCCGGTGCTTTTTACCAGCGACTTCTTTCCCATTATGTTCCTCCCGACGGGACGTTATGCGCTGCGGGGTTGAGGTATGGCGCCTTTTATCAAAAAGCGGGGCTCCGGGGTGAAAGGTACCCGGCGCATGCTGGGCGCTTGCTCGTATCTGTGAGAATCGCTTTATAAAATAGCATATCCGGCTTGTAAAGCCTTTTGCATTCGCGGCAAAGGCAAAGCCCGAAGCAAAAATGCCGACTTTTGCAAGGCAGGGAAAAAGTGGGAGGAGTATGGAGGGCCGGAACTAGGTCCGGGCTCGTTTACAGGAGCAAAAAACGAACTCCCGGAAACGGAAATATCCGTCGGTTCCGCAACCTCGATTACCACGGGGATTGCCCTTCTCCGGCCCGGGGTATGGGATCCCCCTCCCCGAGAATCAAATCCACCGGAATCATGCCGAATTCTATTGGCGTCCAAAAAGCTGGTATGAAAACTCCTACTCGGAAGCAGGCATTACTGAATTTCCAATATTTACGGATTGTTAATTAAAACTGTGAAGGCACTTTTCTAATACTTGAGAATGATGGACTCTTACGGCTCGGGCTCGCCGCCTCATACCGGCTTCGGGGGTCGTCCTTTCCCACTTTGATACGGGAACACGTATTGAAAAAATAGGAAATAAACCGTTCCGGCATCGGATTGTTTCAATATATAGAGGCGGGTACTATGGGATCAAAACAAAGCCACAGTTACCCCAAACCCGAAGGAGCCAAAAATGAAATCCAGGATGACGGTCATAGCCCTCGTAATCGCAGCTTTCGCCTTCCTGCCCGCCCTGGCGCTCGCCGGCGGAGATCCTCCCCCTCCCACGGGTTTCAAGGTCTACCCCAACCTGCAGGGCGTGGCGCAAAACAGCATCGGCATGATGTGGCAGACCCATAACGCCGACAAGGGCAAGGTGAAGATCGCCGCCAACTCCAACATGTCCGGCGCTGTGACCTACACCATGAGCGTCAGCCAGACCCGGCAGAAGGCCACCATCAGCGGCCTGGCCGCCAACACCGTGTATTACTACCAGGTGGTGGCGGACGGCGAAACCAGCCCCAAGGGCTCCTTCGTGACCTCCCTGCCCAAGGGAAGCCGCCTGCCCTTCCGGTTCATCGTGTACGGCGACTCCCGGGACAGCTCCTGGTACGAGGACATCGTCTCCAAGTACGGCGACAACGACGACCACCTGCCGGTCTGCATCAGCATGAACAACTACGCCCCGGACTTCCTGGTGCACGCGGGCGACCTGGTGCGGGACGGAAACGACACCGACCTCATCTACAACTTCTTCGACGTGGAGAAAGAGCTGCTGGCCAACAACCCGGTCCTGCCCGCCTACGGCAACCATGAGTTCTCCGGCGGCAACGGCACCGGCAACACCACCCTGGACAGCTTCCTTCTGCCTCCTCCGGGAAGCCCCAACTTCGCCTACTACTCCATGGTCTACGGCAACGTGAAGATCATCGTCCTGAACACCGGCGAGGGCGTGTTCGCCAGCGACAACTTCGACATCATCAAGCAGGGCTCCACCCAGTGGAACTGGCTGTACTCCCAGGTCGCCTCCGCCGCAGCCGATGCGGACATTGACCACATCTTCATCACCCTGCATGCTCCGCCTTTCTCCTGCGCCAACTTCGGCGACAACACCCAGGTCCAGAACGCCCTCAACCCCGTCCTGGCCCTCACCGGCAAGGTCAAGGCGGTCTTCATGGGTCACGAGCACGACTATCAGCACCTGAAGAAGAACGGCATGAACTACATCCTCTCCGGCGGCGCCGGCTCCTCCATGATGGACTACCCCTGGGTGGGCGATCAGGATGACACCTCCGCCCAGCTCATCAAGTACGCCGAGGTCCTGAACTACCTGATCGTGGATGTGTCCGGATCCTCCATCCACTGCGAAGCCCGCAGCGTGCAGGGCAACGGTTCCAGCACCTCCGCCCTGCTGGAGTCCTTCAACCTGTAAAAAGAATAGTCATAGGGATCACAAGGGGCCGGGAGATTTCTCCCGGCCCCTTTTTTATTCCTCGTCCCCCTGGCTCCTTTCTCTTGCCCGAGCAGCCGGCGCCCCGGTCAGGGACAGTCCCCTTCTTCGAAGAAAGCTCCCGGAACCCAAGCCGATTCGCTTTTTAGTTTTGGGCTGTTGCACGAACTAAAAATTTCCATTACATTGCCTTCCCGTTTGGCCTCACTCCCATGCAAAGGGCCGTCCATGGAAAAAACCGCCGCGCAAGCTTATGCGGCCCACATCGAGAGCTTCGCCGTCTCCTTCCGCTATCCGGTGGACTTCACCCGCGACGCCTTCGACCCGGAAAACCAGATCCTGGTCTCCGCCTGCAACGCCTGCGGAGAGCCCGGCCCTTTCAACATCCTTTTCTTCCTGGACTCGGGCGTGGCGGACAAGCACCCCACCCTTCCGGAGCGCATCAACGCCTACTGCGCGGCTCGTCCCGATGTCTTCACCCGGGCCGGGGACATCGTCATCGTTCCGGGGGGAGAGCAAATCAAGCAGGACCGGAAGCACCTGTTTTCGGCCATCGAGAAGATGGCCACGGCCCGCCTGTGTCGCCACAGCTTCGTGGCCGTGGTGGGCGGGGGGAGCGTCCTGGACGTGGTGGGCTTGGCGGCATCCCTGGTGCACCGCGGCCTGCGCCTCATCCGGCTTCCTTCCACCGTGCTGGCCCAGTCGGACGCGGGCGTGGGCGTGAAGAACGGCATGGACGACCAGGGTATGAAGAACTTCCTGGGAGTCTTCGCGCCCCCCTTTGCGGTGATCAACGACTTCACCCTGCTTTCCACGCTGGATGACGAAAACTGGGTCGGAGGCCTGTCCGAGGCCTTCAAGGTGGCCATCATCAAGGACCACGACTTCTTCTCCTGGCTCTCCCGGAACGCCGAAGGATTAGGCCGCCGCGACATGATAGCCATGGAGGAGGCCGTCCACCGCACGGCGGTTCTGCACCTGCGCCACATTGCCGGAGGAGGCGACCCCTTCGAGTTCGGTACGGCCCGGCCGCTCGATTTCGGACATTGGAGCGCCCACCGGCTGGAGACCCTTTCCGGGTACTCCATCGGCCACGGCCAGGCGGTCTCCATGGGGATCGCCTTGGATACCGTCTACGCCCAGAAAAAGGGCCTGATCCGGGAGTCCGAGCGAGACCAGATCCTGGCCGCGCTTTCCCGGACGGGACTTCCGGTCTACTGCGGGCTCATGGCCCGGCGCGAACCCACCGGCGAGCTTTCCCTATGCCGGGGCCTGCGCGACTTCCAGGAGCACCTGGGCGGTGAGCTCTGCATCACTCTGCCCCGGGGAATCGGTGACAAGGTGGAGGTCCACGAGATGGATCTCTTCGCCGTGGAAGAGGCCGTGGCCTTTTTGGCAGGCCAGTGAACCCGGCAACCGGAGAACGCCATGAAGCTTTCCCATACTCCTCCGGTCCACCTCACCTACTGCCTGAACATCCATCCCGGCGAATCCTGGGAGGAGAACCTAGCCTCCATCCGCACCCATGCTCTGGCCATAAAAAACCTGGTGTCCCCGGACAGGCCCTTCGGCCTGGGCCTCCGCCTGTCGGCGCGCGCCGCTGAGGAGCTCCTCCAGCCCCGTGCGATCTCCTCCTTTCGTGACTTTCTTGCAGAAAAATCGCTCTACGTGTTCAGCGTAAACGCCTTTCCCTTCGGAAGCTTCCACGGGGAAACCGTAAAGGAGAAGGTCTACGCCCCGGACTGGCGCAGCAAGGAGAGGCTTTCCTACACTCAAAACGTCGCCCGTATCCTTTGCAGCCTGGCTTTGCCGGAGGCCTTCGCAAGCATCAGCACCGTACCGGGCTCTTATCTCCACTGGATTCGCAACCGGGAGGATGAAGCCGCCCTGGCGGAAAACCTTGCCCGCGCCGGGGCTTTCCTGGCCGAGATGGAAAAGGAAACGGGAAACCGCATCGGACTGGCCCTGGAGCCCGAGCCGGACTGCTTTCTGGAAAACGCGGCCGACCTGGCGGATTTCTTTGCCCGCGTGTTGCTTCCCATAGGCGCGCCATTGGCCGCGCGCCTGCTCTCCTGCTCCGAAACGGATGCCCAGGAGGTCCTGCTCCGTCACCTGGGCGCTTGCCTGGACACCTGCCATATGGCCGTATGCTTCGAGGACGCCGCCCAGGCCATTGAAACGCTGTCCCGGAACCGCATCTCGATCTTCAAGATGCAGCTCAGCGCTGCTCCGGCCTTTTCCTGGCCCGTCCGGCCGGAGCGGCTGCTCTCCTTCTCCGACTCCGTCTATCTGCACCAGGCTCGGCTGAAAACCGTAGATAAAATCCTGCGCTTCGCCGACCTGGAAGATGCGGTGCGGGCCGGAAGCGAGATCGCCGTCCCCGGTTCCCAGCTTCGCGTCCACTGCCATGTGCCCATCTTCTTCCCCGGCGACGCGGACCTCGGCACCACCGCCGGCATCCTGACCCCGGAGCTTCTCCGCCTGGCAGGCAGGGCCGGGTGCCGCCACTTCGAGGTGGAGACCTACACCTTCCTGGTGCTCCCCCCGGAGCTTCAGCGTCAAGGCGTCACCGAGAGCATCGCCCGCGAGCTTGCCTTTGCGGAAAGCCTCCTTGCCGCTTCATTTCCCGTTTGACGAGAGCCTCCCGGCAGATTTGTCCGCCCGCGCCGCCCGCATCTCAGGCGAGCCAAGGGCAGTTTTTCCGATGCCAAGTGAGCTTGCTCACTTTCCCTGCGCTTGACGCCCTTCGCCGATGGTCCTAAACTAGAAGGATTCCCGGCGAGGAACATGTGCCGCCCTCGCTTTTTCCACCCGATCGAGAAGGAACAAAAATGCCCCAGAACGAAAACGGGCTCGCCTCCCCGAAAACCGCCAAAGAGCTTTTAGACTTATACTTCCTGGACGTGCGGTCGGCCCTCCTGGAAACCGCCGCCGCCCTGGATCGCGTGCAACGGGCCGCCGGCGCCGACTCCATTTTCAGCGATCCCAGGCTCCACGACATCTACCGGGCCATGGACGTCCTGGCCGACGGCAGGGAAAACCGGGTGGAACGCATCCTGTTGCGCCTCTCCCACCTGGATGGGAACGGCAACCACAACGGATAAGACCGGCCCTGCCGCAACCGCTTGACAAGCCATTCACCCGAGCCCTTTGCAAGGACCTGTCCATGAGAGTGATCGAGCCGCACATCCACATGATCGCCCGCACCACCCAGGATTACGAGCGCATGGCGCGTTACGGCACCGTGGCCTGCTGCGAGCCTGCCTTCTGGGCGGGCTACGACCGCACCTCGGCCAAGGCTTTCCACGATTACTTCACCCATATCACCACCTTCGAACCCGGCCGCGCCGCCCAGTATCTCATCGAGCACTACTGCTGGATCTGCCTAAACCCCAAGGAGGCCGACGACCTGGGCCTGGCCAAGGAGGTCCTTTCCATCATGCCGGAGTTTCTGGACCGGCCCACGGTGCTGGGAATCGGCGAGATCGGGCTCAACAAGAACACCAAAAACGAGATGAAGGTCTTTGAAAAGCAGGTGGAGATGGCCTTGGCCGGAAACCGGCTCATATGGATCCACACCCCGCACCTTTCGGATAAGTACACGGGCACCAAGATGATGGTGGACTATCTCAAGGGCCACGGCGGCGTGAACCCGGATCGGGTCTGCTTCGACCACGTGGAGGAGCACACCATGCCCATGCTGCGGGAAGCCGGGTTCTGGACCGCCATGACCATCTACCCCGTAACCAAGAACTCCCCCTCCCGGGTGGTGGACCAGATCGAACGCTACGGGCTTTCCCGCATGATCGTAGACGCTTCCGGCGACTGGGGCCCTTCGGACCCGGGAACGCTCCATGACGCCATTTTCGAGATGCGTCGCCGGGGCCATCGGCCCGAGGACGTCTCCACCGTGTTTTACGAAAACCCTTGCTTCTTCCTGGGCCAGAGCGAAAAATTCAAGCCCAAGCCCACCAAGACGCGCGAGCAGGCCTGGAACCGGGAATAGGCAGAACGCCATGAGCCAAAAAAAAGTCGTCAAAACCCCGCTGGTGGGATATGAGCAAGACACCGCCGCCGTGGACTGCCCTTACGGAAACGTCGCCCGCATTGTAACGGGCGGAGCGGGCGGAGTGGCCAACGTGCACCGTGTCACAGTGAGCCGGGGCGACGCGCATTTCCACGAAGGCTACGACGAGGTCTACTACGTGCTGGAGGGAAACGGCTTGATCGTCCTGGACGGGAGCGAGCACAGGCTTTGCCCGGGAGCCGTGGCCGTGGTTCCGCGGAAGATGGTGCACAGCATCCGGGCGGACCGGGGGGAAACCCTCTCCTTCATCATCTTCGGCACCCCGGCCATGTCCGTGGAAGACCCGCGCTTTCTTCCGCGCAAGCCATGAGCAGGGGCGCCCATGACCCCCAAGACCCGCCTGCATCCCTGGTTCTCCCTCCTGCGCCTGCCCAATTTGCTGACGGTGCCGGGCGATCCCCTTGCGGGATATATCCTGGCTGGAGGATCGCTTTCCGGCTTCCATGATCTGTCACTCCTTTTTCTCGGTTGCCTCTCCGCTCTTTTCCTCTACTGCTTCGGCCTGATCCAGAACGACCTCACGGACATGGACCTGGACCGCCGGGAGCGGCCCTCCCGGCCCATCGTGTCCGGAGCGATCTCGGTTCCGGCAGCGTTTGCCGCCATGGCCGCCGCCGGCTTGGCCGGTACTTGGATCGCCCTCTCGGCGGGCCGGGCCGTGTTTGCCGCAGCCTTTGTCCTCTTTGTTCTGATCAACGCATACAACCTGTGGGCCAAGGCTTTGCCGATCCGGGGGCCGGCCTTCATGGGCGCCTGCCGAGCGGCGAGCCTATTTTTGGGCGCCGCGCTGGCCCCCCAACCCGCATCCCTTGTCTCGCTCCTGGGCGCCGTCACCCTCTTCTCCTACATCACGGCGGTCTCGGTGCTGTCCCGCCAGGAGACCAGATCCCACGCCGATCTTTCGGCGCGGTTCTATCCTGTGCTGGCTCTCGGCCTCGGGCTCCTGGCCGTGTACGTCTTCCAGGACTCCACCGGCGCCGGCCGGATCGCCTTTCTCGTCTTCGGGGCTGCGGCGCTGGCGAACGCCACGCAGACAACGCTTTCCATCGGGCCCGGAACCGGGCCTGCCGAGATCCAACGCTCCATCGGAAAGTTCCTGCGAGGCCTTTTGCTCATGCAGGCCGCCTTTGCTTCCAGCGGCGGCGGATGGGGTATTTTACTAGGGGCTATCCTCGCCGCGGCGGTTTTTCCCGCTTCCCGCCTGGCTCAACGCTTTGCCCCCAGCTGAGATCCCTTTAAAACAGGCCCCCGCCGTTATTATGCCTCTGGACGACCGGAGCAAATAGTGGTATCGGAGTGCCTGGAGGCATACACCATGGATGAGATCATTCGCGCCAAGCTGGTGGGCGAGGCGCTCCGGCAGGCGACAGAGTCGGCCCCCGATACAACGGCCTATATTTTCGAGGACAAGGACATCACCTTCGCCGAGGTTGACGCGGCCGCCGACCGGCTGGCCACGGCCTTCCTCCAGATGGGAATCGCCCGCGGCCAGCGTATCGCGGTGATCGCTCCCAACAGGCCCGAGTGGGTTATCACTTACTTCGCGGCGGCGCGCATTGGTGCGGTGATTCTGGGCGTCTCCATCCGGAACTCCAAGGCCGAGATCCTGCGCATACTGGCTCAGAGCAGGGCCCGGGCGGTGGTCTGCGTTCCCTCCCACGACGGGCTGGACTTCCCGGCCATCTGCAGGGAAAACACTAAAGAGATCCCCACGGTAAAAGACATCATCGTCATCGCTCCGGAAGTCCCGGACGGATGCCGCTCCTTTTCCCGTCTCCTCGCCACTCCAGGGGACTCCGGCGCCATAGCGGCCGCCGCCGCAAACCTGGACCCGGACGACGAGCTTCTCATCCTTTACACCTCCGGCACGACGGGGCGCTCCAAAGGCGCGGCCCTCTCCCACAGGAGCCATCTGGCCTCGGCCCGGGCCCAGGCCCGGCACATCCGGGCCAATCCCAAGGACGTCATGTTCATGGCCATGCCTCTGTCCCACGTGGGAGGCATCACCTGCGGCGTGGCCTGCATGCTCTTGGGACGCGGGGCATGCCTGCTCATCCCCCAGTTCCTTCCCAAGGAGGCCCTGGCCGCCGCCATCCGCCACCAGCCCACCATCATGCTGGGCTTTCCCACCATGCACACGCTCCTCCTCATGGAGGAAAACTTCTCGGGCCTGGATACCCGCGGGGTTCGGCTGGCCATCACCGGCGGGTCCAACGCGGACCTCTCTATAGTGCGCAGAATCTCCGCCGCCTACTCCGGAGCCACCATCATGAACCTCTACGGACTGACGGAAACCTCCGGGGGCCTGGTCATGAGCCCGTGGAACATGAGCCCGGAAAAGGTTTCGGCCAGCGTGGGAAAACCCCTCAACGACTTCCGCGTAAAAATCGTGGACTTCATGGACAACCCGGTGCCCCGGGAAGTGACGGGCGAGGTCTGCGTGAAGGGAGAAGCCGTGGTGCGGGGTTACTTCCGCATGCCCGAGGAGTCCTTGGCCGCCTTCGACCAGGACGGCTGGCTCCGAACCGGGGACATGGGCTACCTGGATGAGGAGGGATTCCTGATCCTCATGGGACGCAAGACCGAGATGTACATCCAGGAAGGCCTGAACGTCTTCCCGGTGGAAGTGGAGGAGTGTATCGCGTCCCATCCCGAAGTGGCCATGGTGGCGGGCATCGGCGTGCCCGACCCCGTTTTGGGAGAAGTGGGACGCTACTACGTGGTTCCCCTCAAAGGCGAGCCGTCCCTGGACGATCTCTTCGATATCTGCCAGAACAACCTGCCCGATTACAAAAGGCCCAGCCAGATTGTGATCCGCAAGAGCCTACCCCTCACTGCTTCGGGCAAGGTGAACAAGGCGGCGCTCCGGAGGGAGTTCGAGGAAACCGGCAAATAAAGCCGGTTTATCCCAGCTCTCCCGCAACCAGGGTCACCTCCAGCCCTCCATGGCGCAGGGGAAAAATTTCCGGCCCCTTGCGCCACGCAAGATTCTCCAGCATGGAAAGCCAAGCCCTGCGGGGGCAGAGGACCGCGACCCGAAAACCGCGGTAGACTTCCGAAAGCCTCTGGCCGATGCGGAAGAAGAGCACCTCCGCATCCCGTGATGAAGAAAGCCTCCTTCCATAAGGCGGATTGATCACCACCAGCCCTCTTTCTCCGCCACAGACCTCCCTGGGGTCCAGCAGGAAAAAATCGGACGGCGCCACCCGCGCAGCATCCTCCATGCCGGCGTCCCGGACGACCATGGCCAAGGACTCGGCCGCCGCCGGATCTATGTCGGAGGCAAATATCCGGGGGCTCGGCAGAACCCGGAACCCCTCCCGACTCTTTTTCCGTAGATGGGTAAAAGCAGCCGGGGAAAAGCCCGGCCAGTCGGTGAAGCTGAAGTTGCGGAACCATCCGACGGGCATGTTTTTCGTACGCAGGCAAGCCTCCAGGCTGAAGGTCCCGGCCCCGCACATGGGGTCCAGGAGCGGTTTCATCGGATCGTAGCCGGCCAGGGAAAGGACCGAAGCTGCAAGGGTAGCCCTAAGCGGAGCGCGCACGCTCTCTCCCAAAAGGCCCCGCTTGTGGAGAAGTCCGCCCGAGCTGTCCAGCGAAAGCTCGAAATGGTCGGAAACGCCCCGCACGTAGACGGCCTGGGGCTGGAGCGGCTTCGCAGCCGGAAGGGCTTCCGGGGCCGCAGCCTGCATCCGCCTGGACACCGCCCCGGAGATCCGTTCCGCCACCGCACCGGTATGGTGCAGCCTGCATTTCCGGGTAGTCACGTGAACCGCGACATCCGGGCCCGCGGGAAGAAAAAGCTCCCAGGGAATGTCCTCCGCCTTTTCCACAAGCTCGGCAAAGCTTTCCGCGGTAAACCTAGCAACCCGCATGAGGATGCGGTTTGCCGAGGTCAGGTGGAGGTTCGCCCGGTAGAGGTCCGGGAGCTTTCCCGCAAACTCCACGCCTCCGGCCACGGCCGCGATATTCCTTCCATCAGGGAAGAGCATGGAAAGCTCTCCGGCGCAAAGCCCGGCAAGCTCGGGAGCGGTTGCCGCGAAGAATTCGTGCTCCGGTCCGGTAATGTGGCGCCGAACCCGTTTTTCAAAAGCGGATAAACTCATGGTGGTTTCTGGCCCGTAGAAGACAGACTTTCCAATCAGCCCGAAAAAAAAGGCGCCCCGGGAGTCTTCCCGGAGCGCCTCGGATTGTCAAGAAGTGCTTTTTCTGAGGATTAGTACCCCTTGCCCTTGAGACCGGAGACGATGTCCACGTAGAAGTCCGGGGCGTCGAAGCCGGGGGTTACGCCGAACAGGTGGCCCACCATGTTGATGTGGTCCACGCCCGGAGAGTACCAGGCTGCGGACTGCACGCCGCGGAAGGTTCCCCACTTGGCGGAGTTGACGGAAACCACGCCGTCGTTGTCGCCCTCGAAGGCCCCCAGCACGACCCACAAGGGATTCAGAACCACGCTGGGGCAGCCCCACTTGGCCTTGGCGGCCCAGCTCTGGTAGTAGATGCCGCTCACATTGGGGGTGTTGGGGTTGAACACGTTCTGCATGTAGTCGCGGGTCACGTCATAGCAGTTCTGGATGCTGGCGGGGTTGGTGTCGCCCATCACGAAGGTGTAGAGCCAGTCCAGCACTGCGCCCGAAAGGTTCTGCAAGCCCGAGGGCAGCCCGTAGGCGATGATATCGGCCAGGGCGCTGCCGCGATGGGGGCCGCACAGGGAGGTCCAGGAGGCCACCTTTCCGGCCATCCCCATGTTGGTGATGGCGTAGCGGGAGTAGATCGTTCCGTGAGAGTGCCCGATGATGTTGACCTTCGCCTTGCCGGTCACGGCCAGGATCTGGAGGACCTGGGCCTTGAAGGAGACGGCCTTGTTGACCGTGGTGTCCATGGCGTTGACCTTGGTGACGTAAACCCTGCCGCCCTCATCCTCGATGGCGTCCTCGATGCCCCACCAGTAATCAATGAAGCCCAGGATGTCATCGCTGGCGAACATGCCGTGGGCCAGCACGATGGGGTACTTGGTGGCGCAAGCGGAGCTCGATCCTCCTGCCAAGGCGGGTGCGGAGAGGAAGCAAAGGGCGAGGATGGCGGCTACGGCGGCTCTGGTCTTCATTTTTCCCCCTGGTTGGTATTGGTATTACGGGTGTTGGTTCCGTTCGTGTTATGGCTCCTTTATATCCGGTTGCAGGAGTAGGACCAATCGGGTGGGGGATGGATTTTAGGCTGATTTCAAAGGGCCTGCTTTGTCCTGATCCGGTATGAGGAAAAAAAGAGGGGCAAAAAAATCGCTCATGCTTTTGGATTAGAAATGTGCGAAAGCAAAGGCCTTATGACGCAATGCGTCATAAGGCCTTTCACTCTTTTCCCTTTTCCGAATCAATAGCGGAAAGGCTTTTCCCTGCTGGTACAGGCGACCTGCCCGCTTTTTCTAGTCATGAATGAGTCCTCATTTTTTCGCCGAAGCCGGTATGACAACCATGCTCCCGGAAGCCCCGCCCCACCCTTCTTCATCAGCGTTTACGCATCCCGGGCTTACCCGCTCCCGAAGTATGAGCTAGCGCGAAAAAGTAGGAGGCCGTTCCCGGTCCCTTCTGGTCCCTCGGCACGCCCCCGCCTCACAAGCCCTTGTTCTCCTGCTTGACCTTGTGGGGGTTGATGACCAGGACCGGCATGGGCGCGGCCTTTACCACCCGCTCGGCCACTGAGCCCAGGACGATCCGTTCCAGGCCCTTGCGGCCGTGGGTTCCCATGATGATGAGATCCGCCTCCTTCTCGCAGGCATAGGCGACGATCTTCTCCGCAATATCGCCGGATAGGACGCTGACGAACACGTTGGAGAGAGAGGGGAAGTATTTGTCCCGGAACTTTTCCAGGCCGCCCTCCGCCCCCTTCACCAGCGCCTCCTCCAGATTGGCGATCACCGGAAAGGGAACGTTGATGCCGCGGAAATGGGAAAGCTCGCGGGCAACGAAAACCAGATGGAGTTCGGCATCGAACCTCCGCACCATCATGCTGACAAAGGGAGCGACCTTGGGCGAGGATGCCGAAAGGTCCACCGGAAACAAGATCCGCGAAAAGGATTCCATGGCATTGCCTCCTGCGAGAGAATTGAGAGCAGGGCCGTTCCGCGGAGCGCAGATGGAGAGGCCCCGTGAAGCGGCTCCCTGGATCGCCTTTCCTGCGGGGTCAGGGAATGACCCAAACGGCCTCGGAGTGGGCCATCTGCACCACCTTGTGCCCCACGCGCCCCATGAAGAACTCCTGGACGCGGGAGAGCCCCCGCCGCCCCACCACCATGGTTTCGAAGCCGCCGCTCCGGGCTTCGGAAACGATGCTCTCCGCCCGGCTGAGGGAGTCCGTGATGATCCGGGTGCTGACCTGTTTGAGGTCCATGCCCTCTTTTTCCAAAATCCCCTTCACCTGATCGAAGACGGGCGTGAGCTCCGCGGTTTTGAGCTCGTTTACCGCCTTGGCGATGCCTTCCTCGTCCAGGGAAGGCATGACCATGCCCTCCGGGCCGCGGATGAAGGTCTGAACTCCCCGGAGCACGGAAAGAGCCATGATCCGGTTGGGAGTGCCGGCCAGCATCTTTCCTGCATACTCCGTCGCCTTCATGGCGTTATCGCTCCGGTCCACGGCCAGAATGACCCTGCCGGGCTTGGGATTTCCGCCGATGAGCCACAGAGGGACCTCCATGCTCCGGGTCAGAAGCTTGTTGGCCACGCTTCCCAGGATCAGGTCCTTGATGCGGCTTACGCCCGTGCGCCCCACCACCAGGGCGTCATAGCCCTGGCCCGCCTCGAAGGCGATGTCGCGGGCGATTCCCACCTTCCGGTCGCAGACCTTCACGATGACGGAGTCGGAATGGAAGCGGTGCTTCATGATCAGCGCGCGCGCGTTGTCCATGAAGAGCTCGATGCCCCGCTTCTGGGCCACGGCCCATGCATGCAGGCTCTGCACCCGGTGGCTATAGCCGGGATACTGCTCCAGATCCCAGTATGCTTCCGGGACGGTGTTCAAAACCGAAAAAAGAGTGATCTGGCTTTTGGTGCCGGCAAGCATGCCGGCTGCGTAGTTCACGCAGGCGAGGGACTGCTCCGATCCGTCCACCGCAATGAGTATTTTCCTGGGCTCATGGTGCATGTCGGCCTCCTTTGCTTGGGAAATTGCTGTGTTGCCCCTATCCTGAAAAGCAAAGAGCATGGGGCGTGCCACAAGCCACGGTATCCGTTAAAAAATAATAGCCTACCGAATATACGGGAAATTTAACGGAGCCACGTAAGGGAAAGCGGCACGGAGGGCGGCCGGACGCGTCAAGGATTTTGACGAACTGTGAAGTTTTTTAAGCAGGACGAGAGAGGCGCGGGAAAGGGCTTCATACCAAGATGCATTCGGACCTATAACAAGGCGGCAAGGATGAGGCGACGCATGCGTATGGGGCTATACGTCGAGGAGCCCGAAGACTATGCCAACGCGGTTAGACGTTTGAATGCACCTTGGTATCGGGAAACAAATAACGGGCCACATGGGTTGCACGTGCAAGGTCGGCGACGAAGCGGGCCGGAAGCAGCGCAGAAGGAAAAGGCGAAGCATCGTAGAAAGAGGACGAAGCCGGACTGCCGATCGCTTGCGTAGGGTATTCTTCAGAGGGCCAAGAGACCCTCGCGGCCGAGGGTCTCTTGGATGTCGCGCCTGACAAACCAGGCGATTTCGTCCACCTTTGCGGACAGGGAAGGCGTGAGCTCCTCGGAGAAGCTCACGGCTTTCTCGATGGCCACGCCGTAAATGCGTATGAGCGGCGGCATGGCCAGGTCCATGGTCTTTCCCAAGGCCAAAAGCTCGAAGAAGCCGACCCCGTGGGAGGAAAAAAGGTGCAGGAAGCCCGCTTCCCGCTCCATGACGAACACGCTCCCCGGCGTCTTCCCGCTCACGATGGCCGCGTCCACCACGAACAGAGCGGGCCTGTCCGTGATGATCTCCAAAAGACCGAGCCCCGCCAGGAAGGTTTCGGCCACCTCCACGCCCGGCACCTTGCCGGAAAGCGCGCGGCAGACGTAAAGCCCCACCCCGTCGTCGGACAGGATGGGGCTTCCCATTCCCAGAAGCAAGGGAGGCTTCATCTCTTCACTGCTCCTCCGGCCGGCGTATTACCTCCACCAACTCTCCCTGCCGGTCCCGGAGGACCAGGGTGAGCGGCATGCCGCCGGGCAGGTGGTGGGTGGCGCAGGCCAGACAGGGGTCGTAGGCGCGGAAGGCCATCTCCACCACATTCAGGAGGCCTTCGCGCGGCTTCTTGGCCTTGATGAATCCCTGGGCCGCCTTTTTCACCGACATGCAGATGGGGGCGGCGTTGTGCTGGGTGGCTACGATGAGGTTCACCCGGGTCAGCAGGCCCTGGTCGTCGGTCTCGTAGTGATGGAAAAGCGTTCCCCGGGGGGCCTCCACGCAGCCCACGCCCACCTTTTTCAAGGAAAGCTTCATGTTGCGGATGTCCTTGCTGGTAAGGTCCGGCTCGCGGGAGATCCTCTGGTTCTGCTCCGCCGCGGAGAGGGCCGTGATGAGCCTGGCCCAGTGGTTGGCCAGCGTTGCGTGCACAGGCTTCTTGCCCAGGACGGTGAAGAACTCCTGGCGCTCCTTCTCAGCCAGAGGCGTGGCGATCCTGTCCGCCACGTTCAAGCGGGCCAGGGGGCCGACCCTGTAAATGGCGCTTCCCGGCCCCTCGGTAAAGCCATGCCATCCGGGGTTCCGCAGATGGGTGAGCTTGATGTAGGTCCAGGGCTCCACCCACTCGCCGATATGGTCCACGTAGTCGGTGGGGGCGAACAGGGCCGTTTGCTTCCCGTCGCTGTCCACGACCCGCACCTTGCCGTCGTAGAGCGCCATCTGGTTGTCCGGCCCCACTAGCGACATGTAGGAGGTCGCCAGGGAAAAGGACGGGCTCTTGATGAGGTCCACGTACTTTTCGTTTTTCAGGACCAGGTCCTTGAACAGCTCCAGGGCGAACATGGCGAACGCCACCGAGTCGTCCGCCGTTTTGATGATGGTCTCTCTCTCCTCTTCGGTGATGCCGCGGGGAACGCCGCCAGGCAGCCCCCCCTCGGGATGGGGCGCCTTTCCGAACACGAGCCGGATGATGTCCCGGTTGCGCTTGCGGATGTCAATGACCTTGGCCCCGATCTCGGTTCCCAGCTTTCCGATGACCCCCAGAATGTTCCTGTGGGCGGGCTGGGCCTCGGGACCCATGACGAAGTCCGGGGCGGCCAGGAAGAAGAAATGGATATAATGGTCTTCGATGTAAAAGGCGTTGTACTCCAGCTCGCGGATGAGCCGGGCCGTCCGGGTGGGCGGTGCGGAGTACAGGTCGTCCAGGGCCTTGACCGAGGCCATGTGGTGGGCGGAAGGGCATACTCCGCAGATGTTGGGCACGATGCGGGGCATCTCCTCCGCCGGCCTTCCCAGGCAGAACTTTTCAAACCCGCGAAGCTCCACCACCTGCCAGTAAGCGTCTTCCACCCCGCCCTGGTCATCCAGAAAGATCTCGATCTTGCCGTGGCCTTCCAAGCGGGTGATCGGATTGATGGTGATCTGTCGAGCCATAGTCACCTCTCGTTATGCGATAATTTCGCAGGTGGAGCACCATTGTCGGCATCTCCCACCCGGTCAGGGCTTGGCAAGCTTCTCCCTGCCCAGGATGGAAACGGCCTGGCCAAAGCGGTAAAAGGTGCCGGCCGGGTCCATGACGGTTGCCGTAAGGTCCCTCAGGTCCTCCGTCTCCGGAGTCTTTAAAATGGATGCGATGGCGGAGAGGTATCTGCCGCCCGCATCCTCCACACCCGGCACGGGCCCGAAGCAGCCCCGGCAGGGAATGTTGTTGCGCACGCAGGTTTCCCCGCAGCCCCCCCGTGTGGCCGAACCCATGCAGAGGATGCCCTGCTCCAGGAAGCAGAAGTCCGGGTCCGACTCGATCTGGTGGATGCGGTTGATCTTGGTGATCTCCAGCCGCAAGGGTTTCTTCTTGTTCCGGGGGCAGGTGTCGCACAGCGCCCGCCGAGGTGCTAAAGTCGAGCCCCGGGGCGGAAGATCGCCCGTGAGCACGGCTTTCACCGCCGTTGCGATGAGGTCGGGCGGCGGCGGGCAGCCGGGGAGATAGTAATCCACCGGAATGACCTGGTTCAATGCGTACACGTGCTCATAAAACTCTGGAAGCGTAAGGGTTTTTCCGTCCAGCTCGGTGACGGTCTGCGGGAATACGCCGTTGGGATTCACCACCGTAGGCGCATCCTTGTAAACGTAGTCGAAGATCTCCTTTTTGGAGATGAAGTTGGCGAGCCCCGACGTACCGCCGAAGCAGGCGCAGGCGCCGAAGGCCAGCACGATGCCGGACTTGCGGCGCAGGAGCTCGGCCACCTCCGCGTGCTCGGAGTTGCGCACGCAGCCGGTGATGATCGAAAGGGCGATCTCCGAGTCCTTGAAGGCCCGCACGTTGTCGTACTTGAAGTCCAGGGCCACGGGCCAAAACACGATTTCTATCGCGGCGGCGACGTCCAGCAGGGCCTCGTTCAGGTCAACGATGGCTTCGTCGCAGCCGCCGCAGGCCCCCAGCCAGGTAATGGCCACCTTGGGTTTGGCAGTCACGCGATTGCTCCTTTCCATGATCCGGGTCGCTATGTCGTCGGGATGCAGGCGTTTAGGCCTGCGCCACCGCAGCCTCCGCGGGAGCAGCAGCCGGCCCCAGAGCCGACAGATCCTTTTTAAGCTCCTCCACCTGCTGGCTCATCAAACCACCGGCCGGGTCCACGGCCATGACCATGCGAAGGCGGTCGCCCTCGATGCCGAAGCCGGAAAGGACCTTCCGCAGCATGAAAATCTTGGCTTCGGTCTTGAAGTTGCCGTCCTGAAAGTGGCAATGGCCTTCCGGGCAGGCCAGGATCAGGACGCCATCGGCCCCCCGCTTGAAGGCGGAAAGCACGTGGCGGGTCTCGATCTTGCCGCTGCATGTGACGGATACCATTCCCGGAAGCCTGCTCAGGTTCGGGTCCTCGTGGAGGTAGCCCCAGCCGAACCTGCAGGAGAAGCAGACCACTTTGGGAGAGTAATTTTCCACGGTCGCTCCTTTACTTGACGATTTCGCAGATATCCCGGCCTTCCGTGGAGCCGCAACACGCCAAGGCGGCTTTTCCGTGCCCAAGCAACGCCTTGCGACTGCTTCTCCGCCGGACAGGCCTCTCTTTGCGATCCTTAAGCAAATAGCCCCTATTCCCAGGACGAGGCGGCCGCCACGGCGGCGTCCAAATCCTCTCCCACAAGCTTCCGCGCCCCGGAGGGGCACGCCACCACGCACATACCGCAGGACTTGCAGCGGAAGATGTCGGTGGTGGACACGCGCTTGCCTTCCTGCTCCTTGATCTTGGCGGCATCATAGTAGCAGGCGGAAGCGCAGATGGCGCAACCGCAGCAGCGGTCCTCGATGACCTCCACCGCGGGGAGATTCTTCTGGATGCCCACGGACACGCAGGCCTTGCAGGAAACGCAGGGGCCGCAGGCAAGGCAGCGCTTTGCCTCCTCGATGGCTTCGGGCAGGGTGAAGCCCCGCTCGAACACCTGGAAGTGCATGCGCTTTTCCGGCGGTATCCAAAGGACTTCGGGCTCGGACTCGTAGAAGCGGCGCAGGGGGATGTCCTGGGCGGCGAAATGCCGCGTACGGCCTTTCTTCAGGTCGAACCCCATGAGGAAGCGCTCGATGGAGTCCGCCGCAGCGATCCCGTCGGCCATGGCGTTGACCATGAACCCCGGACGGCGGAGGTCGCCGCCCACGAAGACCCAGGGGATCTTCTGGCTCTGGAGAGTGAGCGGATCGTAGTCGAGCCTTCCCCTCTCGTCCAGAAGCCCGTCCTGGTAGAGGTTGGTTTTGTCGGGTCCCTGGCCCACGGTGATGATGAGAACGTCGGCCTCGATGGAGATTTTGTCCGATTCTTCAAACTTGGGATCGAACCCGCGTTCGGAAAAAACCTGGGTGCAGGCGGGGCACTCGATGCCCGAAAGCCTCTCGGCGCGGCCCAGGATCTTGCTCACGCCGCGGGAATATACAGTGCGGACGCCCTCTTCCCAGGCCCCGCGGATCTCTTCGTGGTCTGCCGGGATACCGTCCCGGTGCTTCTTGTCCTGGCACTCCAGGCAGACGATGGTGGTGTTGCCGCCCAGACGCCGGGCCGTACGGGCCGCGTCGAAGGCCACGTTTCCGCCGCCCACGACAACGACCTTCTTGTCCCTGAAGTAGTTGGGCCGGATGTTGCCGTGGCTCACCTCGTACAGGAAGGTGTGGCCGTACATCACGCCGGAGAAGTCCTGGCCCGGCACCTCGCCTCCGTTATAGGTGAGCATGCGGGGAGCGGGCGTGCCCAGGCCCACGAAAACGGCCTTGTAGCCGTCGTTGCGGAGTCTTTCCAGGGTAAGCCGCCCCTCTCCCACCCGGGAGTTCAGGCGTACATCTATGCCAGACAGCCGCACCAGGTTCTCGATGGCGGCCACCAGGACCTTTTCCGGCAACCGGTAGCGGGGAATCAGCCACAGAGCCCCGCCCAGGCGATCCGAAGCCTCGAACAGGGTCACCCGGTAGCCTTTCTTGGAAAGGTCCCAGGCGCAGAAGAGGCCGGCCGGGCCGCCGCCCACCACCGCCACGTTCTCCCGGCTGCGAACGATGTCGAACTCGGCCCGCTTGTCCAAGTGGTAGGTGTAGGTGTCGGAGATGAAGCGTTTCAGCAAGCGGCGTTTGATGGCGCCGCCCTTTGCGTGGTAGTTGCAACGCAGCTCGCAGAGCCCGCACACGTAGCCGCAAACCGTGAAGAGGGGATTCTTTTCGTAGAGGTAGTCACCAATCTGGATGATGCCCGAAAGGGCCTTTTCCGGGTCCTCGGGCAAAAGCGAGATCAACACGTTGGTGCGCTGAATGTCTTCGTTGATGGGGCATTGGACCTGGCAGGGAGGCAAAAATTGCATCACGGCCGACTCCACGCCCGCCACGCCTTGTCTTTCGGTTTTCCACATGGGCGATGATCCTTTGCTCGGGAGTGTTTGTTTCCGGCTTTCCCGTGATGGCGGCGCCCTCTATAAGGAGAAAACCGCCGCACCTATTCAAAATTTCAACGCGTCATGGGCCTTTTCCCTTTTCCGGGCGGACTTACTTGACCAGGAGCACCGGGCACTGGGCCAGAATTCCCACCTTGTAGCTGATGGTTCCCCAACCCGACACCGGATCCTCCGGCCGGATCTTGTGGGAGGAAAGCACGATCAGGTCGCACTTTCTTTCGGAAGCGAACTTCAGTATCTCCCCCACCCGGTTGCCGAAAACGATTTTACTCTTCTGTGTCGCCGCGCCCGCCGCGGCTTCCAAGAGGCGATCCATGCCAGCCTGAGCCTTCTTCTCCAGCGTCACGTAGAAATCCTTGATCTCCAAAAAGTCTGCACCTGCAATGGTTTCAATCACGTGGAGCAGGGTCACCGTTCCCTGGTAAGGCCCTGCAAGCTGGGCGGCGATGGCGGCCGCCTTCAGGTTCTCCTCGGAAAAATCAACGGGCACCAGAATGTTCCGAAACATGGCTTTTCCCTTCGGCTGACGATCTTCCCTTTCCCGCCTTCCTCTCCGGAATACGGCCGCGGAGGCCGCATGAGTTCCGGCAGGATGTTGGGCTCCTATCGTATCCCTCCTTGCAGTTGGCTTTACGGAAGATCAACCGCCTTACACAACCACCACACAGTTCTCACAGTCCCCGAAAGGAGTCGGCACGTAGCGGTCGGCTTCCCAGTCGTTGACCCAGCTCTGGCCGTCCAGAACATACCGGAACTGAAACTCGTTTCCGGTCGGGAGCGTAACCCGGGCGGAAAAGGAGCCGTCCCTGTTCTTCTTCATGGGGTTGGCGCTCAGGTCCCAATCGTTCCAGTCGCCGACGACGCACACGCTGCTGGCGCCGTTGGTTCTCTCAGCCGGAAGCGTGAAGGTTACCCTGCAAGCCGGCTTCGCCTTCAGGTACTCCTTTTTCAGGGCCATGATAACATCCTCCTTTCTCCGGATATGCTCCGGATGAAACGAGGCGGCTCATCGGACCGCCCCCCCGTGACGCTTGATGGCAAGTACAGCATAGCCCGTGCCATTTACCCGGCCGGGCCCAGGGATATTTGGGATTGGCCTAAACGTTGATGAATGAATGAAAAAAAACAGCTGTTTAGTGTCAAGCGGGGAACACAGGGAAAAAACGTTGCGGATCTTTGCCGGCGCCCTGTGCCGCATCCGGTGTCGGCCCCTTTGCGCCAGTGTAAAAAATGCGGACAGTTTCCCGCGGCAACGGACGGCACATCCCGGAAAACCGGACACGCCGCCCGCCGCGCGGAATAGTTCCTATCCTAGTCCTTGTTCGCCTTGCGATACATGTCAATGAGAGGGGCAAACAGGTCAATGGGAACCGGGAAAATGGTGGTTGAGTTCTTCTCCGCCGACATCTCGTTCATGGTCTGGAGATAACGGAGCTGCAGGGCCACCGGGTGCTCCTGGATGATCTGGGCCGCGTCGGCCAGGCGGGTGGCGGCCTGGTACTCGCCCTCGGCGTTGATGACCTTTGCACGCCGCTCGCGCTCGGCCTCGGCCTGACGCGCCATGGCTCGCTGCATCTCCGTGGGCAGGTCTATGTGCTTGAGCTCCACGGCAGAGACCTTCACTCCCCAGGGGTCGGTCTGGAGGTCCAGGATCTCCTGAAGCTTCTCGTTGAGCTTGTCGCGCTCGGCCAGGAGCTCGTCCATCTCCGCCTGGCCGCACACGCTCCGGATGGTGGTCTGAGCCAGCTGGCTCATGGCGTAGAGGTAATTCTCCACCTGGATGACCGCCTTTACGGGATCCACCACGCGGAAGTAGAGCACGGCGTTCACCTTCACAGAGACGTTGTCCCGGGTGATGATGTCCTGAGGATCCACATCCAGGGTCACCAGACGCAGGCTCACGCGGACCATCTTGTCAATGACGGGGAAAAGCAGAATGAGCCCCGGGCCCTTGGCAGCGATGACGCGGCCCAGGCGGAAGACGACGGCCCGCTCGTACTCGTTCAAAACCTTGATGGCGGCATACAGGAACAGCGCAACCAATACGGCAACGACAATGATGGTGGTCATGGGCGGTCTCCTTGTTTCTCGTTTACGTTACGAAGTACTTCTGGATGGCACATGGCCGCGTCCGGAGTTTTCCCTGACAAAACATCGGTCCGGCGATGCGCGGATTACAGGATCTGGGATAGAAACTGGCGGAGCCGCGGGTGCTCCGGGTTTTTGAAGAAGTGCTCGGGTGTTCCGGTTTCCAGGATTTTACCGGCATCCATGAAAACCACGCGGTCGGCGGCTTCCCGGGCAAAGCCCATCTCGTGGGTCACCACCACCATGGTCATGCCTTCCCGGGCCAAGGCCACCATGACGTCCAGGACCTCGCCGATCATCTCGGGGTCCAGGGCGCTGGTGGGCTCGTCGAAGAGCATGATCTTGGGATTCATGGCCAGCGCGCGGGCGATGGCCACCCGCTGCTGCTGGCCGCCGGAAAGCTGGGCCGGATAGCAGGAGGCCTTGTCACGGATCCCCACCTTGTCGAGGAGGTCTAGCGCAACCCGCTCGGCCTTCTCCTTGGACATATTCTTCAGCTTGACGGGGGCCAGGGTGAGGTTTTGCAGGACGGTCTTGTGCCGGAACAGGTTGAAGCTCTGGAAGACCATGCCCAGTTCCTGGCGCACGCGGGCGATGTCCACCCCGGGCCGGTACAGGTCGAAGCCGTCCACGACGATCTTTCCGGAATCAATGGTTTCCAGGCGGTTGATGGTCCGCAACAGGGTGCTCTTGCCCGAGCCCGACGGCCCTATGATGACCACCCTCTCGCCTGGGGCCACGGACAGGCTGACGTCGTCCAGGGCCAAGAGGCCGCCGAAGCGCTTGGTGACGTTCCGGATGTTGATGATGGCGTCACCGGCGGTCATAGCGGGAGAGCCTTTCCTCCATGAACGCCACCAGCTTGGACAAAAGCAGGGTGATGATGAGATAGATGATGGCGATCATGGTGTAGGTTTCAAAGTACATGAAAGTGGTGGAGGCAAACTCGCGACCCCGCCGCAGGAGATCGGACACCGCCAGGATGGAAACCAGGGAGGTGTCCTTCAAAAGCGCGATGAACTCGTTTCCCACCGGAGGCAGGATGGTGCGCAACGCCTGGGGCAGGATCACGTAAAACATGGTCTGGTGCCGAGAAAATCCCAAAGACAGCGAGGCCTCTGTCTGGCCTCGGTCAATGGACTCGATGCCCGCGCGGAAGACCTCGCCCATGTAGGCGCCGTAGCACACGCTCATGGCGATGATGGCCGACACCATGTCGTTGATCTTCACGAAATGGCCCAGCGCATAATAGATATAAAAAAGCTGCACCAGGAGCGGCACGCCCCGGACCACCTCCACATAGGTGGAGGCCAGGAGGTTCACGGCGCGGTTATGGGAGATGCGGCCCAGGCCCGTGAAGAGCCCGATGACCATGGCGATGCCGATGGAGGCGAAGGTGACCTCGAAGGTCACCAGGATGCCGTCGGGAAGGAAACGGACGATCCGGGCATAGGGATCGGGATGGACGACGATCAGGTATCCGAAGGCAAAAAGCGCCCCCACGAAGGCGATACGCCAGGCGGTGAACAGCCCGGAATCCGCATGGGTGGGAATGGCGGCCCCGTCGCCTATGCTGATGGATTTTTTCTCTTCCGGTTCGGGCATCCGGTCCGCCTTTGAATCATAGAAAGCGTCGGCCGGGAGCAGGTTCTCGCCCCGGCCGGCGCTACGCGGCTTGCGCCGCATCTTTGAGCTATGCCGCCTCCGGGATGCATGAGCCGCAACGAGCGCCCCGGAGGCGGTCCGTGGTGACGGGAAGAACGGTCAGGTTTACTGGCCGATCCACTTCTTCTGGAGCTCCTTGTCAATGCCCTTGGCCTTGACCGCGGCGATACCCTTGTTCACCAGGTCCAGGACTTCCTTGTTGCCCTTCTTCATCGCGATTCCGTAATACTCGGCCTCGCCGCCCTCGATGATTCCGCCGATCTTGAGCTTGCCCTTGTACTTCTCGTTGGCCAGGGCGTAGTTGGCGGCCACCGGATCGTCGCACACCACCGCAGCGATGCGGCCATTGTAGAGATCCTCGATGGCCAGCCCCACCTCGTCATAGGTCTTGGACTTCACGCCCTTTACCGCCTGCACCGCAAAGGTGCCGGTGGTGCTGATCTGGGAGCCCACGTCTTTGCCCTTGAGGTCCTTGAGGGAGGTGACCTTGGAGTCGGCCGGAACCACGATGGCCTGGCGTACCTTGAAGTACGGATCGGAGAAGTCCATGACCTTCTTGCGATCCTCGGTGATGGACACGGACGAGCAAATGGCGTCGTAGCTTCCGGCGTCGAGACCCGCGAAGATGCCGTCCCAGGCCACGGCCTTGAACTGCGGGGTGAAGCCCGCCTCTTTTCCGGCGGCGGTCATGTAGTCAATGGCGTAGCCCACGATGTTTTTGTTGGCGTCCACGAACTCCATGGGCGGCCAGGTGGAGTCTGTGGCGAACACGATCACCCGATCCGCGGCCAGGGCCGGAGAAACCATGGCCACCAGGGCCAAAAGGGCAAGGCAAAGCGCTTTTTTCATGGATAGCTCCTTGTTTGTTTGGGGTAGCACAGCGGGAATTACTTATCATCCCGCGCATTTCTTATGCAACCAAAAGTTGCTGGGCGTTCTCCGAGAGACGCGCGGGCCCGAGCTATGGCCGCTGTTTCCGCACCAGAAACTGGGAGGCCAGCATTCCTGCCAGCATGAGCAGGCAGCCCACGATTCCCCGGACGCCCATGGTTTCATGGAGCACCAGCCAGCCGGAAAGTCCGGCGAAAACGGCTTCCAGCTGCATGATGAGGGCCGCATGGGCCGGCGGCGAGTGGCGTTGCCCCAGAACCTGGCATGTGAAGCCCACCGCCACCGAGGCGATGCTCCCGAAGGCCAACGCCTTCCAGGAGGCCAGGATGCCGGCCAGGGTGACGGGCTCGGAAACGGCGGCGAGGGCGAGGCTCACCGCCGCGCAGACGGCGGCCTGGCCGAATGCCAGCAAAAAGGGGTCCATGCGGGGAGCGATCCAGCCCAGGAACTGCACCTGCAAGGCCCACGCAAAGGCACATGCCAGAACCCAACCGTCTCCCCGTGCCAGGGTGAAGCTGCCGCTCATGCTGAGGAGATAGAGGCCGGAAACGGCCAGGAACGCGCCCAGCAGAACTCCACCTCCGGGAAAGCGGCCGCGGACGATGGACAAAAAAGGTACGATGACCACGTAAAGCCCGGTGATGAATCCGGCCTTGCCGGCCGTGGTGTAAACAAGGCCCACCTGCTGGAGGTTGATGCCGAGCGCCATGAAGCAGCCCGCCAAGATGGTCCCCGCCGCCAGGGTCCACACGCGGTTTACGCGCACGAGCCCGCCTGTTCCCGCCCTCCGGCTCATGACGACCAGGGGAAGAAGTGCCAGCGCCCCCAGCGCGAAGCGGAGCCCGGATAAAAAGAGCGGCCCCATGTGCTCCATGGCCTGGCGCTGGGCCACGAAAGTGGCGCCCCATACCAGGGCCGCCAGAAGCAAGAGAAGATTCGCCTTTGCGACCTGCGCCCGCATCTTCGGTTCCTTTCCTCCCCTTCGACCGGGCGGAGGCATAGCAAAAAGAGGGAAAAAGGAAAGAAAAATCGGAAGAACCAGACGGAAAAATCGCGAGAAGACGGGGGGCGGCCCGGTTCCCTTTGCGCGGCGCGGATCAGAATCTTGCGAAGGGCTTTTCCGGGTCGTTGAAGTCCGGGACCGCCACGTCCGGGCTGTCGGAGAGATCCTGGGACAGCACATGCAAAAAGCCCAGGTCGCGGGCCATAAATAGGGCCTCTTCGTACTCTCGGGAGGTGATCCTGCGGCCCAACGCGGGATGGCCCGCCGCACGGTACAGGGGATTGTATTGGGCCATGAGGGAAAGGCCCACCCGGGGGGACAGCTCCAGGGCCAGGAAGCACAGGCTCTCCCAAGTCCCGGCCGCACCCTCCGGAAGCACCAGGTGCCGGGCCCAGAGCCCTCGGCGGGCCAGCCCGGTCTCCGGGTTCAGCTCCATGTCCCCCACCTGGCGGTACATCTCCAGCAAGGCCTCCCGCGAACGGGAGACGTAGTCGGAAACACCGGAGTACTGCCGGGCCACGCCGTCGTCGGCGTACTTTAGGTCCGGCAGGTACACGTCCACCAGCCCCTCGAAAAGCCGGAGGGAAGCCACCGCATCATAGGAGTTGGTGTTGTAGACAACGGGAAGGGAAAGGCCCCGCTTTTTCGCATGGACAAGGGCCTCGGCGATCTGGGGCGCCTGGTGGGAGGGGGAAACCAGGCCCAGAAACTCTGCGCCCGCCTGCTCCAGCTCCAAGGCTGCGCGGGCGAAATCCTCCGGGGAGAGAACCGTGTCCCGGATGCGATCCTGGCTGATCTGGAAGTTTTGACAATAGAGGCAGGCAAGGTTGCAGGAGGTGAAAAAAAAGTTGGCCACCCCCCCTTTTCCGGTCAGGCAGGGCTCCTCGCCGAAGTGAAGCCCCGAGTAAGAGAGGTGCAGACGATGGTCCAGCCCGCAAAAGCCCTTCCCTCCTCCTCGGCGGTCCACGCCGCAGTTCCGCGGGCAGGCCGCGCAGGGGGAAAGCGGGTCGAACATTCGGCCGGGCCCCGCGGGATATTCCTGAAGAACTGCCATAAAAGCTCTGCGCCTACGTTTCGATTCCCGGGTACCTGGGCCCGGAGAGAGACACCGGAGCGTGCTTCAAGAACAGGCTCACGGCGTCCATGGCAAGGCCCTTGAAGACGGAAGGACCTGCCCCGGTCATCTCCTGCAGCCTCTCGGAAAAGTACGCGGCCACGTTGTCCGACGGGGGCCGGTAAGCGTCGCTCTCCACCAGCGTGACGGCTTTCTGCTTCTTGCAGGCCAGCACGCAGACGCCGCATCCCAGGCAACGGACCGGGTCCACGGATGCCTTTTTATCGGTAACGGTGATGGCGCCCATGGGGCAGGCCTCGGCGCATTTCCCGCAGCCCGCGCAGGAATCGGCATCGAAGGAGGAGGTGAACCGAGTCCGCGTCACCAAGGTGGGGGTGTTCATGGTCTTCACCACCCGCATGAGCCCGCAGCAGCAGGCGCAGCAGGAGCACACCTGCAGCGGGTCCTTGAGGTTGTCCACCATGTTCACCAGACCCTGCTCGGCGGCGCGGGCCTTGACCTCCAGGTACTCGGTGCGGTCCACGCGGCGTCCCAGGCCCCGTGAGATCACCATGTCCGCCAGAACACCCACCGCCGAGCACACATCCATGCCCCGGCCGCAGCCCTTGCCCAAGAGGGTCTGCTCCTGGCGGCAGGCGCACACGTTTACGATGCAGAAGCTCTTGTTGCGCTCGGCGATCTCGGCAAAGACCTCGCTCTGGTAGGGAATCACGCTGCGGGAGTCCGCGATGGCCTTCTCGATGGGAATGATGCGGCCGAAACGCAGGTCCTTCTTTTCCGCCTCGGGCTTGGACCAGCCGATGAACTCGTCGTAGGCCAGCTCGAAGCGCCGGGCGAACTCGGTGAACCACTCCCTGTCGGCCCCGGGCAGCCGCGAGCGCATCATCTGCAACTCGAAGATGCCGGGCACCAGGAACATGAAACCGTAAAGCTCGATACCCTTCACGTTGACGGAAAGGACGAGCAGGCGGTCCGCCATGCTTTTCAGCACCGCCGCGGTCCTGTCCGCGGGCAGCCCGACCCTCCGGGCCACCAGCCCGGCCGGCGCGGGAATGAAGCCGAGCCCGCAGGCCACGGCGGCCTCTTCCTCTGTGTAGGCGAAACGGACGAGATCCAGCAGCGCATCGGTGACGGGAACCCGGGGAAAGTTCTTCTTGAAGACGAACTTCTCGACCAGTCGGCGTTGGGGATCGGCTTTCATGGCGGGGTCCTTTCCCCGGCTAGGGCAAAGCGGGAAGAGTTCGTCGGGATCGGAAGCCTCACCCGCACAAGAGATCTTCCGGGTTTCTTTCACTGCTTTTGATAGTACTGCAGTGCCTCGGGAATGAGCTTCTTCAGGTTGTTGATCCGGGTCTGGTCGGCCGGGTGGGTGCTCAGGAACTCGGGCATGCTGCCGCCCTTCTTGCCCTGGGCCATGCGCTCCCAGAAAGCCACCGCCTGCCGGGGATCGTAGCCCGCCATAGCCATGAAAATGAGCCCCAACCGGTCCGCCTCGCTCTCCTGCAGCCGGCTATAGGGAAGGAGCACTCCCACCTGGGCCCCCAGGCCGAAAGCCGTCATGTACAGGGCCTTGGTCTCATTGGGCTTTTCCGCAATGGCCGTTTCCAGGGCCAGGCCTCCCATCTGGGCCAGGAGCTGCTGGCTCATGCGTTCGTTTCCGTGCCGCGCAATGGCGTGGGCGATCTCGTGGCCCATGACCACGGCCAGGCCCGTTTCGTCCTTGGCCACGGGCATGAGGCCCTCGTAGACCACCACCTTGCCTCCGGGCATGCACCAGGCGTTCACGTCCTTGCTCTGGACCAGGTTGAACTCCCACTTGTACCCGGAAAGCTCTCCCTGCATGTTCCTTTCGGTGAAGTAGCGGTTGACCGCCCCCTGGATGCGGGCGCCCACGTCCTTGACCATGCGGGTGTCCGCCTGGTTGGTGGAGAGCTTGTTCTCGGACAGAAACTTCCCGTACTCCGACTGGCTCATGGAAAGCATCTGGGACTGGGGCACCAGGGAAAGCTGCCTCCGGCCGGTGATGGGCACGGAAGCGCACGCGGCCGCCACAAGCATGACCAGCACGGCAAGAAAGGCTCGTTTTACGGTATTGCGGGCCATAGCGTACCTCCTGTTACTGGCAGGTGAAGTAGATGCGGAGCTCCGTCTTGTCCACCGTGACCACTTTCTGATCCGGGCCCGGCTCCTTCTTTTCGTCGGAGCCGGCGTATTTGCTCTCCACGGTGCCCACCTTCTCCTCCACCTCCTTGGTTATGGAAAACTTCTTGCAGCGGCTGGAGATGAGGTCCATGGCCTCCTCCCGGTCCGCCTCTCCTCCGGGGAGGGCCACGACGCCCTGGTTGTTCTCGAACAAAATCATGCGTGCCGACACCGGCTTTTTCATTCCGCAGGAGGCCAGGATCAGCGCCGGGACCAACAGAAGGAACAAGAGCAGGGACTTTTTCATGGGTTTCTCCTTTATGGGTTGTTTCTTGTTTTCCGCTTCCCTTAACCATCGGCGCACGGGACGCAAGCGGACGTCCGGGCGCCTGTTGCATGCCGAGGGATTTGTCCTACTTGACGGTGCAACTGCTGGCGTCCTCTTTGGCAGGAATGAGGCTCATGGCCCTCTCCGCCAGGGCGGCGATGGTGAGGCTGGGGTTCACGCCCACGTTGGCGGAGACCGCAGCGCCGTCCACCACGTAAATTCCGGGATGCCCGAAAAGCTCGTTGTTGGTCGCCACCACCCCTTCCTGGGCGTTGCGGCCCATGTGGCAGCCGCCCAGGATGTGTGCCGTGCCGGAAAGGTTGGCCAGCGACTCCGAAAGCGAGTTCATGGGGTATCCGTCCACCACGCGCGCAAAGGCCCGGGCCGCGCGGTTTGCCACCGGGAGGTAGACGGGGGCCTCTTTTCCGGGAACCCGCCGCGTCCGCAGCCGATAATCGAAGGGGGGCAACGCGGAGCGGCCGTAGGTGAAGGAGAGCTGGTTGTCCAGATGCTGCATCACGGAAAGAACGCTCAGGCGCTTCCGGAAGTTCCGGGCCCGGAAAGCCGCCGTCGCCGCGACGGGGTTCTTGGCAAGCTGCATGAGAACGGATGCTGCCCGCCGCCCGTGGTTCGGCTCGTCGGCCATGGGACCCAGGTAGCAGCGCATGAAATCGAAGGCCCGGGGAAAGCGGTTCTGGGTGATGTGGGTGCTTGTATCCGGATAAAAATCCGAGCTGATGGCCGTCCCGCGGCTGAGGTCAATCTTGGGCGCGCGGCAGAGGACTGCTACGATCGCCTCGGAGTTGGTGCGCACCACGTTGCCCAGTTGGCGGGAGATGTTGGGCAGAGTCCGGGTGATGTCCCGGCACCGGAAAAGGATGTCCAGCGTTCCCACCACGCCGGCGGCCAAAACCACCTTGCGGGCCTTGATCGGTTGGCATTTCTGCAGGCTGCGCATGGGATGGCGGGTGGTTACCACGTAACTCCCGTCCTCCTGGGGGATGATGCCCTCCACCTTGCGCTGTACAAAAATGGCGGCCCCAGCCCTCTGGGCCAGGTAAAGATAGTTCTTGTCCAGGCTGTTCTTGGAGTTTCGGGAGCAGCCTCCCATGCACTCGCCGCAAAACTCGCAGCCGGTGCGCTCCGGGCCCTGGCCTCCGAAGTAGGGATCGTCCACGGTCTTTTTCGGCTCGCCGAAAAAGATGCCGCAATCCACGGCGCCGAATGTTTCGCCCGAGCCCATGGCTTCGGCGGTTTCCCGCAGGTACTCGTCCATCACGTCCAGGTGCGGGTTCTTTTGCACCCCCAGCATACGGCTTGCGGTCTCGTAATGGGGGTAGAGTTCCGCCTCCCAGTCCTCGGCCAGGTAGGCCCAGGCGGGGTCCTTGAAGAATGCGCTTTTGGGCTTGAGCAACACCGCGGCATATACGATGCTGCCGCCGCCCACGCCCACTCCCGAAACGACGAGGGCGTGCCGGAAGATGTGCTGCGCGAAGTAGCCGGTGAAGCCCAGGGCCGGCAGCCAGAAAAAGTCCTTGATGCTGTCCGCGGCGCGCTCCATCTCCTCGGGCCCCACCCAGGTGCCCTGCTCCACCACGGCCACGCGGTATCCCTTTTCGGTGAGGCGCAAAGCGGAAACGGCGCCCCCGAACCCGCTGCCCACCACGACGAAGTCGAACTCCTCCATACAAGCTCCCGGAAGCCTGCGGAACAGCACCGCAAAGGCCTCGCAATGATTGCGGCTACAGGTTCACCTTCCCGGCGAGATCGGCAAGGGACTGTTTTTCGAAAACAGCGAAGTCAACGTTTACGGAAATCGCCTGACTGGGGCAGACGGACACGCAACGTCCGCATCCCCGGCACTCGTCCGAAATGACCGCGCGGCCGTCGGAAATGGTGATGGCTTGGCAGAAGCACACGTTCCGCGCGCAGGCGCCGCAGCCCGCGCAGTCGTCGGAAACCGTGACGGTGACCCCGGGCGCGCGGTGAATCTTCTCTGCCAGGCTTTCGGAGACGTAGGGCACCGCACGGGTGATGCAGCAGCAGGGGCAGCAGGAGCAGATGGTGAAAAGCCGATCCCCGGGGCCGATGCCCAGCCACACGGTGTCCAGCTTGCTGCGGCCCACGAAGTGGACCAGCCCCTTGTCCCTGCATCGCTTCAGGTGCGCCTTGGCTTCCTCCGGGGATACGAGCCTGCCCCAGCCGGGATTGATGGAGAGGACGGGCTCGCCCAGGAACAGGCAGCCGAAGTCCTCGGGGTAGTCCTTGCATCCCATGGACTTGCGGCAGATGCAGAAGTCCATGAGGAATCGGTGGGAGGCGCGGTCCACGTAGTGCTCGGCCAGCGCAGAGGGGAGCGCCATCTGCTCCTTCCCGTCCAGATCCCGGTTCACCTCCACCACCCGGTCGTTGGGCAGGCAGATGAGGTGGTCTCCCTCGAACAGGAGGGACTCCACCACTCTCCCCACCAGGGGGAGCCTGGTGACGGAGGCCTTCTTCATATCCCGGACGAAGACCTTTTTGATGAGCCCGATGACAAAATCCGGTCGCGCCATTGTCCTTCCTTTCCGGACTAGACCAGAAGATCGGTGAAAACCTTGGGCCGTCTTCTTTCCACCAGCTTCTCCCCTATTCGGGCCACGCGCAGAAGCAGGGCTTCCTCCCACCAGGGCGCCATGGCCTGGATGCCGATGGGAAGGCCGCGGTCGTCGTAGCCCGCCGGGAAGCTGATGGCCGGAACTCCGGTGAAGTTGCCCGGAAAGGCGTAGCGCATGAGCTCCGTGACGGTGGAGAGATCGGACCACCCGTAGCGGTCTCCGTCCGGGGGAATGGCCGGTGCCGTTATTGCGGTGGCCGGGGTCATCAGCACATCCGCCTTTTCAAAAGCTGCGGAAAAGGAACGGAGGGCGCGGGTCCGCAATCGTTGGGCCTTCACGTAATCGGCCGAGGAAAAGGCCTTGCCCACGATGAGGTTCACCCGCACGGTGGGGCCGAAGCGGGAAAAATCGCGGGGGTGATTCTCCATGCTGGCCGCCATCTCTGAAAGGATGGTGACGGCGTGGGCGATGCGCATCTCGTCCAGGCCCGGGATCTCCACCTCAACGATCTTGGCTCCCGCGTCCGCGAGGCCTGCAAGCATCTTGCGGCAGGCGGAGACCACCGCGGGCTGAGCGTGGTCGAACCAGGGACTCATGATCCCCAGGCGCAGGCCGGAGAGGTCGGGCGCGTCCCACCCGGCGAGACTTACAGGAGGCCCTGCGGCGGTGTTGGCATCCTCCGGGTCGTGTCCGGCCACAACCTGGTACATGGCGGCGACATCGGCCACCGTGGCCCCGATGGGCCCCAGGTGCGCCACGCTCCAGCACAGGGGGGCGGCTCCGTTCTCGCTCACCCGGCCGTAGGTGGGCTTGAGCCCCACCTGCCCGCACAAGGCTGCCGGAATGCGGATGGAACCTCCTCCGTCCGCCGCCACGGCAATGGGGCAAAGGCCACCGGCCACCGCCCCCGCCGGTCCCGACGAGCTTCCCCCCGTGTCCCTCTCCGGATCAAAGGGGTTGCGGGCGGCCCCGTAATGGACGTTCTGCCCGCTGGGGTTGATGCCGATCTCGTGCATGTTGGCCTTGCCCAGGATCACGGCCCCCGCCGCCCGCAGGCGGCCAACGATGAAAGAGTCCCGCGGAGCCGGAGATTTGCCCAGAAAGGAGGTTCCCACGGTAGTGGGATAGCCCTTCACGTCCACTTCGTCCTTCACCGCTACGGGTATGCCGTCCAACACCGACAAGGGCTTCCCCGAACCGATGCGGCGGGCGGACTCCCGCGCCTGGGCCAGCACATCGTCGGAGTTTACGGTGACGAACCAGTGCATGGCCCGGTTTCCGGTCTTAGAGTCGGAGATGGCGGAAAGGGCTTTTTCCGCAACGGTTTCGGGGCTGATTCGGCCTTCCCGGAAGGCGAGCGCCAAGTCCGCCACCGTGGCGCCCGGACACTGGCCCGAATTTTGCTTGAGATCTTCCACGGAGAGGTCGGCCCCCTTTTTGGCCTTTTTACCGACCGGAGCCACCAGGGGCGAGCCCGTGGGAACCTCTTCGGGGCAGAGGGAGCGCAGCTTGGTTATCCCCGCGTCATTCAAAAGCTTGGGCAAAAGAAGCGCCCGCGCCGCCGGGTTCTCCAGGATCTTCGCGGCCGTCGCCAGGACGCGCCCCGTCATCACCGGGAGCGTCACGGAGGAAAGATCGTATGCCTTCATGCAGCCTCCTATGCAAAAGGACAGGGCAGAATCAGATTCCTATACAAAGATTGGCCCGGACGCAACTCTATCATGAGGGCCCTACCGGCGTCCTCAATTTCCTTGTCTCGATGAAAATTGTACATTACTATTTACCTAACCCAGCCCAAATACAAACGCGACGGAAGGCGAAATCCTCCTCCCGGAGAATTCTTGCATGAAGCTCCGCTCCCTAGGCAGCATCCGGCTCCAGGTGGTCTTTCTGGTGCTTGTCGCCATGCTCCCCGCCGCGCTCCTCCTGTATCATCAAGCGAAGCTGGAACGGGCCCAGGCGGTGAGCAAGGCGGAAAGCCAGGCTGTTCACATCGCCCGCCTGATACAAAGCGAAGGGGAACGGCTGATCGAAGGAACGCGCCAGCTCCTCACAGGCCTCTCCCGCATGCCCTGCCTGGAAAACCGGGACTACGAACAATGCTCCCAAGTCTTTGCCAAGGTAATCCGCGACTTCCCTCAATACGCCAACATTGGAATGACGGATGCCTCCGGAATGGCCATTGCCAGCGCCATTTCCCTGCAGGGGCCGATGAGCTTGAGCGACCGGACCTGGTTTCGCCGCGCAAAGGAGGAAAAGCGTTTTGCCGTGGGCGAGTTCCAGGTAAGCAGGGTGGCCAACAAGCCCACCATCAACCTCGCCCTGCCGGTGTACGAAAAAAGCGGAGAGCTCCTGGCGGTGCTGGTGGCAGCGCTGGATCTGGAAGCCCTCAACCCGGCCATCGCCCGATTTCCCATTCCCGAAGGCAGCACGGTGACCCTGCTGGATTATTCCGGCGCCATCCTTTCCCGTTTTCCGGCAAATCCCTCTCTACTAGGCAGAAGGCTCGAGTCGAAAAACTATTACAACCATTTTATCCGCCACCCGCCGGGAACTCTGTTTCAAGACCGGGGAACGGACGGGGTCTGGCGCTACTACGTCACGGCCCGGCTTCTGTATGAGCCCGGCCAAAGCGGGCTTTTTCTCTGCGTGGGACTGCCGGAAAAGGGAATCTTCGACGAAGCGGACGCCCTATTTTTTCGGTCCCTTCTGACCACCGGGCTGGCCTTTGCCGCGATACTCGTCCTGGCGTGGGCTCTTTCTGGGCTCTTCTTCACGAGAAAGATCCGCCAGCTGGTATCGGCCGCACGCCGTTTCGGATCCGGGGACACGGACGCCCGTTCCGGGATCGGCCATACCAGTGACGAGATCGGCGAGCTCGCCCGCTCCTTCGACGAGATGGCCGAGGCCCTCTCCCGCCATATAGTCGAGGCGGACACCGCCAACAAGCAGATCTCCTTCCAGAAAACGCTCCTCCAATGCCAGAGTGAGGCTTCCCCGGAAGGAATCGTTGTGGTGAGCCCCGACGGCCGCTGGTTGTATACCAACCGCCGGTTCCGGGAGATGTGGCGGATTCCGGAGGACATCATCTCCCGCCAGGACGCCAACGAGGCCATCGGCTGGGCCGCCAACAACATGGTGGCCGATCCGGCGAAGTGGAAAAGGGCAGCGCTGGAAATGCGCGCGGACCCGGATACGGAGCAGGAGGATGAAATCACTCTGCGGGACGGACGGGTGTTCTTGCAGCAAACCGCGCCGGTCCGCGACGAGCAGGGCCGGCATTACGGCCGGGTGTACTACCACCGGGACATTACCCGGGAAAAGGCCAACCAGGAACGCTTCGCACGACTGGTCACGGCCATGGACCAGTCCGCGGAGGAGATCATCATGACCGACGCTGCGGGCATCATCGAGTACGTGAACCCGGCGTTCAGCCATATTACAGGATATGACAGAGACGAGGCGCTGGGAAAGACACCCTCCTTTTTAAGCTCCGGCGAGCACGATGACCAGTTCTTCGCCGACCTGTGGAACGTGATCTCCCGGGGTGGAATCTGGAAGGGCCGCCTGGTGAACCTTAGAAAGGACGGGAAGAAGTATATCAAAGAAGCTACAATCTCCCCCGTGCGCGATCCCAAAGGCATGATCGTCAACTATGTGTCGGTGGGCAGGGACGTAACGGAAAAGGTGGAGATGGAAAGAAGCCTGCGCCAGGCCCAGAAGCTGGAGGCCATCGGCACCCTGGCCGGTGGCATCGCCCATGACTTCAACAACATCCTGGCGGCCATGATGGGCTATACGGAATTGACGGCCATGGAGTTTTCCGAAAACGAACGGGCCGCCTCCTACCTGGCCGAGGTCCTGAAGGCAGGACGGAGGGCAGAGGACCTTGTGCGCCAGATCCTGCTCTTCTCCCGCCAGGCGGAGCAGGAAAAAAGGCCGGTTCTGCTTCAGCCAGTGATCAAAGAAGCCTTGAAGCTTCTGAGGGGAAGCCTTCCGTCCCACATCGAGATGGCGATCGAAATCTCCTCGGACTGCGGCCCGGTAAACGCCGACCCCACCCAGATTCATCAGGTCATTATGAACCTTGCAACAAACGCCTACCATGCCATGCGGGAAAAGGGAGGCGTCCTTTCGGTATCGCTCAGTGAAACGATGATAAGCCCGGAGCAGGCGGAGGCGGGCGGCCTCGCTCCCGGCATCCACGCAAGGATCGAGGTTGCGGACACGGGCACCGGCATTCCGGAGATCATCAAAAAAAGGATCTTCGATCCGTACTTCTCCACCAAGAAGCCGGATGAAGGAACGGGGCTGGGCCTTTCCACGGTCCACGGCATCGTGAAAAGCCATCACGGAGCCGTCTCGGTGGTGAGCCAGCCGGGCAAAGGAAGCTCCTTCGTGATCCTTCTGCCCCTGGCAGGAGACCAGGAAGCGGCACACGAGCCGGAAGCCGGGCCGGAGCCGGCAAGGCAGGCTTCGGGCAGGGTTCTCTTTGTGGATGATGAAACCGCGTTGGTGGACCTGGGGAAACGGCTTCTGAGCACCTGCGGCTTCTCCGTCACCGCTTTCGAAGATCCCAAGCTTGCTCTGGAAACGTTCTCCAAAAACCCCGAAGCCTTTGACGTGGTCCTTTCCGATGTGCTGATGCCCAGGATGAGCGGGCTTTCGCTCGCGGAAAAGATTCATGAAATCCGACCCGACCTTCCCATCGTTTTCTGCACGGGATTTTCCGAGTCCCTCTCCCGCGAAACCCTGGCTGCGGCAGGCATCACGGCGGTAATCATGAAGCCCATACTGCGCAACGAGATCAGGGATGCCCTGGTAAAGGCCATCGCGGAACGAAAAAGCAAAACCTGAATCCGTGAGCGGCACCCTGCAGCCCGAAGGGCGGAAAAAGGCTTTTACCACGGGGGAAACATCGTTCCTGGAAGGAATGCGTAAGCGACGGGCTTTAGCCCTTTCAAGAAAAAACTCCGTCACGGATTCAGGGCAAAAGATAAAGGCGGTAAAAGCCTACTCCCGGCCTGTCAGGACAAGGCCGCCACCCAGGCCTGGCCCAGGCTGATTCCACCGTCGTTGGCCGGGACCTGCTCGTTTGCATAGACCGAGAAGCCCTCTCGGGAAAGCGCGGCAAACAACCCGCCCAGCAGCCGCCTGTTCTGAAAAACTCCTCCGGAAAGCGCCACCTGCCAGACACCGGTCTTCTTTCCAAGCTCCCGGCAAACCGCAGTGAATGTCTGCACCAGCGTCTCGTGGAAGCGCGCCGCAATGGTACCGGCGGAAACGCCCGCCGCCAGGTCCCGCAACACACCCTCGATGAGCGGCCCGCAGGAAATGCCCAAGCCGTCGCCCTTTTCCAGCAAAAAACCGTAAGGCGCGGCATCTTGCACGCCTGCCAGCGCTTCCAGCTCCATGGCCGCCTGACCTTCGTAGGTGCACGTCCCCCGCAGACCAACAAGCGCCGCCACCGCGTCGAAGAGCCGGCCCATACTGGATGTGGGCGGCGCGTTCAGGCCTCGCGCCATCATGCGGCACAGGGCGGAAACCTTTTCGACTGGAGCCAGGGTGAAAAGCGGTAGACCGTCGTGGTCCAGAAAAGATGTTCCATACCGGGTGAACAGATGGCTTGCGGCCATGCGCCAGGGCTCGCGGGCTGCGGCGTCCCCGCCCGGAAGGGGTACGGGGGAGAGATGCCCCAGACGGGTGAAACGCGCACCTTCCACCAGGAGGACCTCTCCGCCCCACACGGTCCGGTCCGTGCCCAGGCCCGCGCCGTCCAGGGCGATGCCCAGGAGCGGCCCAGAGAGACGGTGCTCGGCTGCGACGGATGCGATGTGGGCATGATGGTGCTGCACCGCCAGCGCGGGGAGCCCGGATTGCCGCGCATAGCGGGTGCTCCCGTAATCCGGGTGCAGGTCGCAGGCGACGAGCTCGGGCGAAAGTCCCAGGATGGAGCCCAGATGGGTGACGGCCGTGGTGAAGTAGCCGTAGGTGGCGAAATCGTCCAGGTCGCCGATGTGCTGGCTCACGAAAGCGTCTTTGCCCCGGGTCAGGCATATGCTGTTCTTCTCTTGTGCGCCGCAGGCAAGGATCTGCGGAGTTTCGCAGGAAAGACGAATGGGAGCGGGCGAGAGCCCCCTGCCCCGGCGCATGGTCCGGGCTTTCCCGGCCACGAGATGGCTTACGGAGTCGTCGCAGCGCACGCGTATGTCCCGGTCGTGAACCAGGAAACCGTCGGCCACGCCGGAAAGCCTGGCCAGCGCCTCCTCGTTGCCGATGCACAAGGGCTCGCCGCTGCGGTTGGCCGAGGTCATCACCACGGCCCGGAACCCGCGGGAAAAAAGAAGGTGATGGACCGGAGCATAGGGGAGCATGGTTCCCACGCTGGCAAGGCCCGTGCTCACATCCTCGGCCAGGAGAAAAGGCTCCTTCTTTCGAAGCAGAAGGATAGGGCGGGCGGCGGACAGCAGCGCCTGCTCCTCCTTGTCGGAAAATTCCGCAAATATTCGTATCGCGTCGAGGTTTCTTGCCATCACGGCCAGGGGTTTGTCGCCGCGATACTTCTTGTCCCGCAGTCGGGAAACCGCCTCCTCGTTCTCCGCGTCCACGCAAAGATGAAAGCCCCCGATGCCTTTTACGGCGACGATTTTCCCGGCCTTTAATACAGTCGCAGCCGCCCCCACCGGATCATCCGTTGCCACAGGCCGGCCTTCGGCGTCCCGGAAGGCGAGGCGAGGGCCGCACACCGGGCAGGCGTTGGGCTCGGCATGGAAGCGCCGGTCCTCGGGATCCTCGTACTCCGCCCGGCAGGCCGGGCAAAGGGGGAAGATCTCCATGGAGGTCTTGGGACGGTCGTAGGGGAGCGTCTTGATGATGCTGTATCGCGGGCCGCAGTAAGTGCAGTTGATGAAGGGGTAAAGGTACCGCCGGTTCTCCCGGTCGAAGAGTTCCGCCATGCACTCCGGGCATGTGGGAAGGTCGGGCGGGATGAGGGTGCGCAAGGGGCCCCGGTCCCGGCTTTCGAGGATGGTAAAATCACGGAAGCCGTCAAAGGCAGCGGGTAGAGCGGCGATGCCCGTCACCTGGGCCAGGGGAGAAACCGAACGGGGGATGGCAGCGGCAAAAGCGGCGAGGTCGTTTTCGAACCCCTCGGCGTGGACGAGGACTCCGGACTCGGTGTTCCTCACCGTCCCGCTAATGTTAAAACGTTTTGCCAGCCGCACCACGCCGGGACGGAAGCCGATTCCCTGGACCAGGCCGGTTATGGTGATCTCCCGGGCCTGCCGGGCTTCGGGGCCGCTGTCCTGCCCTTTCATGGCCCGTCCGATGCCGGCCCGAGAGCCGCGGAAAGGGCCTCCAGCGACTTCTTCGCCATCTCCTCCGTGAGCACGCTGATGGCATAGCCCGCATGCACGAGGACGTAGTCGCCCACCCGAGCTTCAGGCACCAGGCACAGCTCCACGTCCCGGAACACGCCCTCGGCCTCGATGACACCCCTTCCCTCCTCGGCCTTCACCAGCTTTACGGGAACCGCCAGGCACACGGGTGCACCTCTCTACCGTTCGTCCTCGTTTTCCTCGTTCTTGGCCATCTCCATGAGGAGGTCCAGCTTCTTCCGGGTGTTGCACTCCTTGCAGGAGGGCATCAGGTTCTCCTTCACCGATTTCCCCCCCCGGGAAAGCGGGACAACGTGGTCCATGGTGAGGTCCCCGGGAGCAAAGACCTGGCCGCAGTAATGGCATTTGCCCTGGGCCAGCTTTTCCTTCCACCAACGGCTTTTGCGAAGCTCCCGGGCTTTTTCCTTTTCGGCCCGCAAGCCTTCGTCCGTGGGACCGAAGACCTCGGCAAAAAAGCGCTCCTTGTGGCTCGCCCTGTCCCTGCGCCTGGACCGTCTCATGGTCTTCCCTCAGCCGTTCTTCCGCGAAAGCCCGCGCTCCGCAAGCCAGCCGTCCACCGCGGCCAGGAGGGTTTCATAAAAGTTTTCCGAGCCTCCCAGGCCCTTTCTTCCGAAAAAATAATTGATCTCTAAAAAATAGGGTTCTGGGTCGTCTCCGGAAAAAAGCAGGTCCAGCCCGGCCAGATCTATGCATGCCCGGGAGCAGAGCGCCGTTGCGGCGGCCCGGCCATTTTCCTGCTTCTCCGGCTCGGCGTCCCGATCCGCAGCCGCTCCCTTGGAAAGGGCGGAGTAAAAGGGATTTTCCCTGGACGCCACCCGAAAATAGGAGGAGACCCGGCTGCCCACCTTGACGACGCGCAGGCTTCGGCCTCCGCAGTCTATATACTCCTGGAGCACGAAGCCTTTTTGTCCGGTGGCCTCGCAGTCTTTGGCGTGGGCAAGCGCGATCCGGAGGTCCTCCGCATTTTCGATGGGCCGGACGGTGTCCGACTCGCCCCCCCAGTCCAGCTTGAAGACCAGGGGAAAGCCCATCCCGTGGTCTTGCACAACCCCCGCGGGGTCTCCCGGAAGCTCGCAGAGGCTGCCGAATGCCAGAGTTTTGGGAGCCCGCACCCCGTACTTTTCAAAAAGCCGCGCCTGACCCGTTTTTCCGGGAAAGGCGAAGCGGGCCGTATAGTCCGGAAACACGTGCCGCGCGTTGTCGCGGGCCATGCGGAAGAGGCTCTCCCGGCAGCCCTGGGGAAGGATCACGGCACTCGCCTTCCGGATTTCGGCCAGCTCGTCCTCTCCCGGGTCGCGTCCGGCGCAGATGAGATTTCGATGGGCCACCACCATGGGATGGAAGGAAAGGACCATGGATTCACCGCCCGACGGGTGCGCGCCGAAGCCGGCTCGGCATTACTCGTAGCCCATGCGCTTCATGGCCTGTACGCTCCGGCTCCAGTTGCGCTCCACGCGTACCAGCAGCGAGAGGAACACCTTCACCCCCAGCATGGATTCCAGATCGCGACGCGCCTGGGTGCCGATCTTCTTGATCATGGCGCCCCCGCTTCCCACCAGTATTCCTTTCTGGCTGTCCTTCTCCACGTGGATGAGCGCGCTGATGCGGATGAACGGAGGGCTCTCCTGCTCCTCGAAGGCCTCCACCGTCACGGCCGTCGCGTAGGGAAGCTCCTGGCCCGTGAGCCGGAAAACCTTTTCCCGCACCACCTCGGCCGCCAGGAATCGCTCGGGCAAATCCGTCAGAGTGTCCTCGGGAAACAGGGCCGCGCCCTCGGGCAAGGCATTCTCCATGCAGGAGAAAAGCTCCTCCACCTGCTCGCCGGTGCGAGCGGAAACGGGCAGCAGGGCCTTGAAGTCGAAGGCTTCGTTCCATCGGGATAAAAGCGGCAGCAGCGCGGGCTTTTCCAGCAGGTCGATCTTGTTCAGAACCAAAATGACCGGGCCCTTGTGCTCGGCCAGCTTTTCCAAAACCATCTCTTCGGCCTCGGGATCGGGCCGGCTCGCATCCACCATGAAAAGGATCAAGTCCACGTCCGCGGCGGCGTCCATGGCCACCTGGACCATGTGGCGGTTGAGCGGCCCGGAGGCCTTGTGGATGCCCGGAAGGTCCAGGATGACCATCTGGGCCTCGTCCCGGTGGACCACTCCCATGATGCGGTTGCGGGTGGTCTGGGGCTTGGGCGAGGTGATGGAGAGCTTCTCTCCCAGCAGGCGGTTCAAAAGTGTGGACTTGCCCGCGTTGGGAGCGCCCAAAAGGGCCACGAAGCCGGACTTGAAGGGTTTGCCCATAAAGGAGTTCCCCTATCGGACATTTGTCCTGAGGTTTTGATTCATTCGTCCTGCACCTCTGCTCCCTGCGTCGCTTCCTTCTCTCCGCCTTTTTCCGGCTCCTCCAGGAAGCCCTCGATGACCTTCCAGAGATCTTCCCGGCCCTGGCCGGTTTCAGCGGAGAAGAGCACGGCACGCTGTCCGGCCGCAGCTCCGATCTTTCTTACTTCCGACGCCGCCTTGCCTCGGGAGAGCTTGTCCGCCTTGGTGGCCACCAGCACCGAAGGAATCCCCTTCTCCGCCAGAAAGGCCAGAAGCTCCGCCTCTTCCTTCTCAGGACCCCGGCGCACGTCCACGATGACCACCACCCCGCGGAGCGTTTGGCGCTTGACCAGATAGCCCTCCACCAGGGGCTTCCACTCCCGGCGTTCGGACTTGGACACACGGGCGTAGCCGTATCCCGGAAGGTCCACCAGCAAAAGATTATCGTTTACGGAGAAAAAGTTCAACTGGCGGGTAACGCCTGGCTTGGAGCCCGTGCGCACCAGCTTCTTGCGGGAGAGCAGACAGTTCAGCAGGGAGGATTTCCCGACATTGGAGCGGCCCGCAAAAGCCACTTCGGGGCTCGATTCGGGCGGCATCGCGGAGAGCTTGGGCGCGGCCGCTACAAAGCATGCGCTTTTTATCAACATATCGCCGGCCCTTATTTTTGATGTGTCCTTGGGTAGGCGAGGGTCGCCCCCCTCGAAGAAGACGGCTTTTCCCCTCTCTCCCTCACCCCCTTCGGAGGAAGCTAAAGCTTCTTAACATAGCGTTCGATCCGTTCCATGCCTTCCGCGATGTTTTCCAGGCTGTTGGCATAGGAAAAGCGGATATAGCCCTCCGCGTTCTTCCCGAAGTCCACTCCCGGCGTCACGCCCACGTGGGCGTTTTCCAGAATGTCGAAAGCGAACTGGTAGGAGTCGGAGCAAAAACGCTTGGCGTTTCCCAGCACATAGAAGGCGCCCGTGGGCTCCACGGTGATGCCGAAGCCGATCTCCCGGAGCCGCTTGATCATGAACACGCGCCGCTCGTTGTAAACGGCCCGCATCCGGGCCACCTCGGGGCCGGCCTCCCGGAGGGCCGCGATCCCCGCCCACTGCACCATGGCGTTTGCGGAAATGAAGAAGTTCTGGTGCACCTTCTGGATGGGCCGGATGAATGGTTTGGGCGCAATGAGATAGCCCAACCGCCAGCCCGTCATGGCATAGGCCTTGGAGAAGCCGTTTAAAACGAAGGCGTTGTCCGTATACTCGTAGATGGAGTGCTCGCGGCCCTCGTAGACCAGGCCGTGGTATATCTCGTCGGACACCACCATCGGGCCCAGGGAGGCGATGGCCGCCATGCGCTCCTCCGACAGGAGATTGCCCGTGGGGTTGGACGGCGAGTTGATGAAGACGGCCTTGGTCTTCTTGGTGATCTTCTCCGCGATGGCTTCGGGCCGGAACTGGAAGGCGTCCTCCTCGTACACGTTCACCCGCACCGGAACGCCGCCCGCGAACTCGATGAAGTTGGGGTAGCAGGCATAGTGCGGGTCGCTGATGATGACCTCGTCGCCGGGCTCCAGGAGCGCGGCAAAGGTCATGAAGATGGCGGGCGAAGAACCGGAGGTCACCACCACCTGGTCCGGCGACACCTTTGCCCCGTAAGTGGCCAGGTAGTGCTCGCAGATGGCTTCCCGAAGCTCGATGAGGCCCAGGCTGTGGGTGTAATGGGTGTGCCCGTCCTTGAGGGCCCGGATGCCCGCGTTCACGATGCACTCGGGGGTGTCGAAGTCGGGCTCCCCCACCTCCAGGTGGATCACGGATATGCCTTGGCGCTCCATCTCCTTGGCGCGCTCCAGCACGTCCATCACGATGAAGGGAGTGATGGCTTCCACTTTTTTGGATGCGACGCAGGGTTCCATTGCTTCCGTCCGGCCCCAAGGGCGGCGTTAGATGACCTTGTTCAAAGGGTACTCGATGATTCCCTGGGCCCCGCGGGTCAGAAGCTTGGGGATCAGGTCCCGAACGGTGTCCACGTGCACCACCGTTTCCACCGACAGCCAGTCGGAGTGATAGAGGTGCGCCACCGTGGGGGCCTGCAGGCTGGGGAGGAGCTCCATGACATCCTCCACCCTTTCCTTGGGAACGTTCATCTTGAGCCCAACCAGCTTCTCGGCCCGGAGCGCCCCTTGCAGCAGCAGAGCCAGCTGCTCCATCTTTGCGCGTTTGACCGGGTTCTCCCAGGCCTTGCGGTTGGAGATGAGCTGGGTGTTGGTCTGCATGAGCTCGTAAATGATCCGCAGGCTGTGGGCCTTGATGGTGCTCTCGGTCTCGGTCACCTCCACGATGGCGTCGGCAAGGCCCGACACCACCTTGGCCTCCGTGGCGCCCCAGGAGAACTCCACCTCCACGTTGATGTTGCGCTCGGAGAAGAAACGGCGCGTGAAGCCAACCAACTCGGTGGCGATCTTCTTTCCCTCCAGGTCTTCCAGGCGGCGGATGTTGGAGTCGTAGGCCACGGCCAGAACCCAGCGGGCAGGCCGGGAGCTCACCTTGGAGTAGATCAGGTCGCAGACCACGTGGACATCGCTCTGGTTCTCGGCGATCCAGTCCTTCCCCGTCAAGCCCGCGTCCAGGGTGCCGCTTTCCACGTAGTTGCTCATTTCCTGGGCCCTGCAGATGGCGCAGTCAATGTCCTTGTCGTCAATTTCCGGAAAGTAGCTCCGGTTGCTGACGTTCACGCGCCACCCCGAGCGCTTGAAAAGCGCGATGGTGGCTTCCTGGAGGCTCCCCTTGGGAATGCCCAGCTTCAGTTTTTCACTCATCGGTTCCATCCTTCACAATCAATGGGCCCTCGGGTGCCGGGTTGGCGCGAAACCATGCCCCTTTTGCCGCACCCGGGCCTTCTCTTCTTCCAAACGCATTCCGGAGCTTGCCGGATACGCTATTTCTTATAAACCGCCTTGGGATCGAACAACGGCTCGCCCACGATCTCGATTTTATCCCCTGCCACCTTTTTATGAAAGCAGGTCCGGTGACCGGTGTGGCATGCCGCGCCTCCGATCTGGACCACCTTCAAAAGCACGGTGTCGTCGTCGCAGTCCAAAAGGATCTCGCGCACCTCCTGGACGTTTCCCGAGGTCTCGCCCTTGACCCAAAGCTTGTTGCGGCTGCGGGACCAGTACGTGGCGCGGCCGGTTGCCAGAGTGTGTTCCCATGCCTGGCGGTTCATGTAGGCCAGCATCAGCACAGTGCCCGTCTCCGCATCCTGGGCGATGGCCGGCACGAGCCCGCCCTGTTTTTCGAAATCCGGTTCCTTCATTTCCCTGCCTTTTTACGCCATCGCCGGTCCGATCTTCGACCGGAAATGCTCCACGGTTTTTAACAGCCCTTCGGTGAGCTCGACCCCGGGTTCCCAGGAGAGCTCGGAGCGCGCCAGCGAGATGTCCGGGCACATGCGTTCGGGCTCGGGCCCTGTGCTTTCCGCGTAGAGGATTTCGGAGCGCGATCCGGTCAAGTCCCGGATGAGCCGGGCCAGGTCCAGCACGGAAATCTCCTTTTCCGCGCCCAGGTTCACGGGGCCCCGGAACCCTATGCGGCCCATGAGGGCTACCAAGCCTTCCACCACGTCGGTTACGTAGCAGAAACTCCGGGTCTGGCTCCCGTCGCCGTGAACGATCATGGGCTCGTTGTGTAAGGCCCGCACGATGAAGCCCGACACCACCCGCCCGTCGTCCTCGGCCATGCGGGGACCGTAGGTGTTGAAGATGCGGGCGATGACCACGTCTACGCCGTTCTGGCTGCGGTAGTCCATCATGAGGGTCTCCGCCACGCGTTTGCCTTCGCTGTAGCAGGCGCGGAGCCCGATGGGGTTCACGTTTCCCCGGTACTTCTCCGAAACCGGCACCGCTTGCGGCAGGCCATAGACCTCGGAAGCCGAGGCCTGGAGGATGCGGGCTCCCACCCTCTTGGCCAGGCCCAGCATGTTGATGGCCCCCATGACCGAGGTCTTCACCGTCTTGACCGGATTCTTCCGGTAGGAAAGCGGTGATGCCGGGCAGGCCAGGTTGTAGATCTGATCCACCTCCAGGAGAATGGGGCTCACCACGTCGTGGCGGATCAGCTCGAAGTTGGGCAACGAAAGCAGATGCTCGATGTTGGCACGGGACCCGGTAAGGAAGTTGTCCAGGCACAGGACATCCGCCCGGCTTTCCACCAGTCGTTCGCAGAGGTGGCTTCCCAAAAACCCGGCGCCACCGGTCACCAGCACCCGCGTGCGGCCCATGCGCCCTCCCTTCCGCCGAAAAATGCCGCCGGCGCAAGCGGTTCGGCGCCCGGGAAACGAATCCCGGACGCCGAATAGCCGTCAAACCAAGAAAAGAAGACCTGCTTATGCGATCCCCAGCGCGAACTTGAGGGACTGCAGGGTGTTTTTCATGAGCATGGTGATGGTCATGGGGCCCACGCCGCCCGGAACCGGGGTGATGGAGCCGGCGATCTCCTTGGCCGCGTCGAAGTCCACGTCACCGCGAAGGATGGCGATCTTCTTGCCGGTCTTCTCGCTGATCTTCTCGCCCACGCGGTTCACGCCCACGTCAATGACGCACGCGCCGGGCTTGATCCACTCGGGCTTCACCAGGCCGGGAACGCCCGCGGCCACGATGAGGATGTCGGCCCGCTTGCAGTGGGAGGCCAGGTCCTTGGTGCCCGTGTGCACGATGGTCACGGTGGAGTTGGCGCCGCGGCCCTTCTGCAGCATCATGTTGGCGATGGGCTTGCCCACGATGTTGGACCGCCCCACCACCACCACCTCGGCGCCGGAGGTGTTGACGCCGGTGCGCACGATGAGCTCCTGGATACCCGCCGGGGTGCAGGGCGGGAACTTCACTTCCGAGCCGCCGATCATGAGCCGGCCCACGTTGACGGGATGGAAGCCGTCCACGTCCTTGTCCGGATCAATGGCGTTCAGCACCTTCTTCTCGTTGATGTGCTTGGGCAGCGGAAGCTGGACCAGGATGCCGTTGATGTTGTCGTCTTTATTATACTTATCAATGAGGGCGAGCAGCGCCTCTTCGGTGATGTCGGCCGGCTGGCTGTCCTGGACCTCGTGGAAGCCCACCCGATGGGCGGTCTGGATCTTCAACGTCACATAGGAGATGGAGGCGGGGTTCTCGCCGATCAAAATGGTGACCAGCCCCGGCACCTTGCCGTACTTGGCCTTGATCTCGGCCACTTCCTTGGTGAGCTCCTCCAGGATCTCTTCCCGTACTTCGGTTCCCATAATGAGTTTGGCTGACATGGCATGTTCCTTTCGTATGTTGAGGGCCCTAAAAAAAGGTTCCGCATCCCTTGGCGCGCACCTTCCGAAAAGCAGTTTTATTGTCCATCGAAGCCTTTTCGTCAAGGCCTTTTGCTCGTTCGGAAGGAGCCCAGGAACCGGCAGAGGGTTTTTTGAGTTGTGTTTCAAATGGGGCTGGTGTATGAAAACCGGCCTGTACAGGAAGGAATACCTCCCCCCGAGATCCGGAAACAAAGCGACGATGCCGTCCTGGGAAGCCAGGGCGGAAGCGCCTTTGCGCCCTGCAGGAAGCTCCGGATGCCTCGGTAAAACCTGAGGGGCGGTTGCCGAACATATTGGTGGAATCGAGCCGCCGGACAGGAAAAAAGCGCCGGGCGCCGTGGCGCACGCCGGACGGCAATGGTGAAAACAGCTCTATATGGAGGCCAACATGTTGAAAAAAAGCCTGTTCGTGCCCGTTTTCGTGTGCTTCGCCTTTCTCGCCGTGGCCATGATGCCCGCGGCCGCTCCCGCCGCCGGTCCTGTGGAGCTTTCCTACAGCGTGTTCTTCCCGCCCAGCCACGCCCAGGCCAAGTGCGCGGAAAGCTGGGCCAAGGAGATCGAGAAGAGGACCAACGGCGCCGTGAAGATCAACATCTTCGCCGGCGGCACCCTCACCAAGGGTCCCCAGGTTTACGAAGGCGTGCTTAACGGCATCTCCGACATCGGCATGTCCTGCTTCGCCTACACCGCCGGCCGTTTTCCCGTCATGAGCGCCATTGACCTGCCCCTGGGCTACCCCAATGGCATGTGCGCCAGCCTCACTGCCAACGACTACGCCATGAGCGTCAATCCTCCCGAGATCCAGGACGTGAAGCTTCTCTATGTCCATGCCCACGGCCCCGGCCTTCTCTCCAGCAAGAAGCCGGTGGAGAAGCTCGCCGACATGGCCAAGATGAAGGTCCGCGCCACCGGATTCTCCGCCAAGGTGGTGGAAGCCCTGGGCGGCGTGCCCGTTGCCATGGGCCAGGGCGAAGCCTATGAAGCCCTGAAGACCGGCGTGGTGGAAGGCACCATGACCCCCATCGAGACCCTGAAGGGCTGGAAACAGGCCGAGGTCATCAAGGACACCACCCTGTGCTACTCCGTGGGATACACCACCGGAATGTACGTGGTCATGAACAAGGACAAGTGGGCGAGCCTCTCCCCCGAGGTCCAGAAGGTCTTCACCGAGGTTTCCGCCGAGTGGCCCAAGGTCCACGGGGAAGCCTGGGACAAGGCCGACGAGGAAGGCAAGGAGTACACCCTGAGCCTGGGCAACAAGCTTATCCCCCTCTCCGACAAGGAGTCCGACGCGTGGCGCAAGGCAGTTGACCCGGTCATCGCCAACTATGCGGCCGAGAGCGCCGACGGCGCCAAGCGCGTGGAGCTTTTGAAGGGCCTGATCAAGAAAAACTCCTCCGCCAAATAGGACGGGCAAACCTTAACGAAAGCCGGCGACCTTTTCGGCTCCGGAGGCCAATTTCGGGCCTCCGGGGCCGAAAGCGCTTGTGGGCTTCGGTTCGTACGGTAAAGATCAAAGGAAGTACCGTTTTGGAGAGTGCCTAAATGAAGTCCTTGCAGCGATTCACCGAAAGCGCGGCCATGGGGCTGCACTACGTGGCAGGGGCCGCCGTCGTGGCCATGATGTTGCTCACCTGCGCCGATGTCGTGCTGCGCTACTTCCGCATGCCCATCCCCGGGGCCTTCGAGATCACGGCCCAACTGGGGGCCCTGGCCGTGGCCTTTTCCCTGGCCCACACCACCCTGGCCAAAGGGCACGTGGCGGTGAGCCTGCTGGTGCGGCGCTTCCCCAAACGGGTGCAGAACGCCATAGATTGCATCACCAGCTCCCTTGGCTGCTTCCTCTTTGTGGTGGCCACCTGGCAGATGATCCTGGTGGGTCTGGGGCAGCAAAGGGCGGGCCAGGTCTCCATGACCATCAAGATCCCGCTCTACCCCGTGGTCTACGCCATCGCGTTTTCGCTGGCCATGGTGGCGCTGGTGCTCCTGGTCGAGGCCCTGGGAAGCCTCGTCCGCCTCGTTAAGCCGGGCCCGTCGCCCAGCATGGACGCGCTTGCCGGGAGGGCCTCCCAATGACCATGAGCACTCTCGGAATCGTCGGCATCGTCGTACTGGTGGTCATGCTGTTCTCCCGCATGCCCGTGGCCTATGTCATGGCCTTCCTGGGCCTGTGCGGCTTCGCCTGGGCCGTCAACTTCGCCGCCTCGGCCAACCTGCTGGCCCGAGACATCTACACCGAATTCTCCCACTACGGCCTCACGGTCATTCCCCTGTTCGTGCTCATGGGGCAGATTGCTTTCCAGGCGGGCATCTCCAGCCGCCTCTACGACTCGGCCTACGTCCTGTTCGGCAGCCGCAAGGGCGGGCTCGCCATGGCCACCGTGGGGGCCTGCGCCGCCTTCTCCGCGGTGTGCGGGTCCACCAACGCCACCGCCGCCACCATGGCCGTGGTCACCCTGCCGGAGATGAAACGCTTCGGCTATGACGACGGGCTGGCCACCGGAACCGTGGCCGCCGCGGGCAGCCTGGGCATCCTCATCCCGCCGTCCGTCATCTTCATCGTCTACGGAATCCTCACCCAGCAGAGCATCGGCAAGCTCTTCGCCGCGGGGATCGTGCCCGGCATCCTGCTCACCCTGCTCTTTCTGGCAACGGTCTACATCCGGGTGAAGATCCACCCCGAGCTTGCCCCGGCGGGACCCAAGACCAGCGTCCGGGAAAAGGCCCGGTCCTTCCTGGGCGTAGCGGAAGCGTTGCTTTTATTCGTGCTGGTGATCGGAGGGATGTTCGCGGGCATCTTCACGCCCACCGAAGCGGCCGCCGTGGGCGCATTTCTCACCACGGTCCTGGCCGTGATCCGGGGGCAGCTGGATTTCAAGGGCTTCGTGAAAGCTGTTTCCGACTCGACCCGCATCTCCTGCATGGTCATGATGATCGTGACCGGGGCCGTGGTCTTCGGCCACTTCATGACCATCACGCGGGTCCCCTACGAGCTGGCGGAATGGATCTCCGCCCTGCCCCTTCCCCGCATGGCCATCATGTCGGTCATCATCTTCATGTACCTCTGCGGCGGGTGCTTCATGGACTCGCTGGCCATGGTCATGCTCACCGTGCCCATCTTCTTCCCGGTGGTGGAGGCCCTTGGCTACGATCCCATCTGGTTCGGCGTGGTCATCGTGCTGGTGACGGAGATGGGAGTCATCACTCCGCCGGTGGGGGTGAACGTCTACGTGGTTTCCGGCGTGGCGCGGGACATCCCGCTGGAAACCATATTCAAGGGCGTGCTGCCCATGCTCCTGCCCCTGCTCATCTGCTGCGCACTCATCATGATCTTTCCCCAGATCGCCATTTGGCTACCGGGGCTCATGCGTTAGAAGCGGAGCATGCAGACGGCGAGCATGACCATACGCCGCAACACCGCGTTGGGGCATAAAACGCAATCAAAGCCGCTTCCATGGCTCATTCCAGCACGCTGCGCACCGGAATGCCGCGGCCGGCCAGGTGGCTCTTGATCTCCTCTATGGTGTGGGTGCCGTAGTGGACCATGCTGGCTATGAGGGCCGCGTCGGCCGCGCCCTCGGTGAGCACCTGCGCCAGGTGCTCCGGCGTGCCCCCTCCTCCGGACGCGATCACGGGAATGTTCACCGCTTCGGAGATCATCCTGGTGAGCCTGAGCTCGTAACCCTCCCGGGTGCCGTCCGCGTCAATGGAGTTCAGGCAGATCTCCCCTGCGCCCAGGCTTTCGGCCTTCCTGGCCCAGGCCAGCGCATCCAGGCCCATGTGGGTCCGGCCCCCGTTGATCACCACTTCATAGCCCGAGGGGATGGCCGCGCTCTTCTCCACCATCTTGGCGTCCATCCCCAGCACCACGCACTGGCTTCCGAAGGCCTCTGCCCCCTGCCGGATGATGTCGGGGTTCTTCACCGCGGCGCTGTTCACCGACACCTTCTCCGCTCCGGCCAGGATCACCTCCCGCATATCCGACAGGCTCCCGATGCCCCCGCCCACGGAAAAGGGGATGAAGATATTCTCCGCCACCCGTCGCACCACGTCAATCATGATGCCCCGCTTCTCGTGGCTGGCCGTGATGTCGTAGAACACGATCTCGTCCGCGCCGGCTTCGTAGTATACCTTGGCCATGTCCACCGGGTCGCCGATGTCCACGTTATCCTTAAATTTGATTCCCTTGGTGGTGCGCCCGTCACGCACGTCCAGGCACACGATGATACGCTTGCTCAACATCCGCCGTCTCCGATTGGGGTAAATGCTTTCTTGGATTAAAGATTTCAAAAAAAGGATTGTGCCGGGGAGGAGGAAAAACCCCTTTTAAAAAGCGGCTTTTCTCCCCTTCCCCGCACGCATCCTGCTTTTCCGCAAAACTTCGTGCCACAGTGCCACAGCGGCAGGCTATGCGGTCGCGCCCTCGGTTGCGCCCGCCAGGCCGGGCTTCTCCATGCCGATGAAAAAGGTCAGAATGGCCGGGATCATGAACACGGTGAACACCGACGAAAAAGCCAGTCCGCCCAGGAGTACCGCGCCCAGCCCGCGGTAGAGCTCGGAGCCCGGCCCCGGAGCCACCACCAGCGGCAGCATGCCGAAGAGGCTGGTGAGCGTGCTCATGTAGATGGGGCGGATGCGGCTGCGCACCGACTCCTCCACCGCCGCCTTTCCGACAAGCCCCTGGTGGCGGACATTGTTCAACGACTGGTGGACGATGAGAATGGCGTTGTTCACCACCACGCCGATCAGGATCACGAAGCCCAGCATGGTGAGGATGTCCAGGGGCTGAGGCGCTATAAAACGGCTCACCAGGAACAGGCCCAGGAACCCGCCCGCGCCGGCCAGAGGCACCGTGAACATGATGATGAAGGGATACAGGAAGTTTCCGAACAGCGCGCTCATCAGAAGATAGGTGATGATGGCGGCCAGCACCAGGTCCCACTGGAGCGCCCGCCGGGTCTGGGTGAGCTTGTCGGCCGAGCCGGAAAGGGAAACGGTCTTTCCTTCCAGTAGCCCCTGGGCGCGGACCGCGGGGACCACGTCGGTCTGGATCAGGTCCATGGCCTGCTCGATGGGAACGTTGGTGGGCGGCGTGATCTGCAAGGTGATGGTGCGCTGCCGCTCCAGGTGGCGGATCTGCGGAATGCCGTAAGTCCGCTCCATCTTCATGAGGGACGAAAGCGGCACCGACGTGCCGTCCTTCACGGTGAGCGGCGCGTTGTAAAGCTCTTCGGGGTTGTGGATCTCCTCCCGGGAAGCCATCATGGTGAGGTCAATCTTCTTCTCGCCCTCCCGTTTGAAGTCGGAGATCTTCCGGCCGTCCAGAAGGACGTCCACGGCAACCCCCAGGTCGTCCGCGGTGAAACCCGCGGCGCGCATGCGGTCCCCTTCGGGAAGGAGCCGCACCTCGGGATAGGCGATCTCCAGGGAGGGCACCGGACGGATCTGGGAGCCGGGGATCTTCTGCATGAGCATTCCGAACATGCTCCCGGCGGCGGCCACCAGGCCGTTGATGTCGTTTCCGCGGATGTCCAGGTCAATGGTGCGGCCTCCGCCCAGGCTGGTCTGGAAAACCCCCACCTGGTTGCTCACTCCGAAAACGCCCGGAATCTTGGCCAGCACCTTCTGGAAAAGGGGCACCAGCTTGCCCGCCTGCTGCTCCTGCGTGGAGATGGCGCCGCAGATCATGATGCTTTCCGCGCCCACGTAGAACATGTCGCGGATGCCGGGCATGTCGCCCTGGTCCTTTCTGATGCGGTCCTTTACGGACGCGAACAGGAAATCGCCGATCTCCTTGCGCTCGGCCGTGGAAAGCCCGGGCGGCGGGATGATGATGTTCAGAACCAGGTTCCGGTTGCCCTGGGGCAGGTACTCCATCTTGGGGAACAGGAGGATTACGGTGCCCACGGAGAAGCCGATGATGATGAGCATGGTGGCGATGCGGGAAAGGGGCGTGGCCATGGCCGCCCGCACCAGCACCATGATGAGGTCCAGGACCTTTCCTCCGAAACGGCCGACGCCGTCCAGGGTGAACCGGGAGCGCCTCTTTTCCAGCATCTTGAACAGGATGCGGGAGAGCATGGGGATCACGGAGATGGACACGAAAAGGCTGATGATGAGGGCGAAGGTCACCGCGATGGCGATGTCCTTGAAAAGCTGGCCGGCCTCCTGCTTGACGAAGACCACGGGCAGGAACACCGCGATGGTGGTGAGTGTGGAGGCCAGTACCGCGCCCCAGACCTCCTTGGCTCCGTCGTAGGAGGCCTCGAAAGGCGTCTTGCCCATCTTGCGATGGCGGTCGATATTTTCCAGGACCACGATGGCGTTGTCCACCAGCATGCCCACGGCAAAGGAGATGCCCGCCAGGCTCACCACGTTCAAGGTCCGGCCCAGGGCGTCCATGAACATGAAAGTGCCCACCACCGAGATGGGGATGGCGGTGGCCACGATGAGGGTGGACGATACCGTGCGCAGAAACACGAAGAGCACGATCACCGCCAGGAGGCCGCCGATGAGGATGTTCTGCTGCATCAGCTTGAGCGCGCCCCGGATATAGGGCCGCTGGTCGTAGACCCACTCCAGCTTCACCTGCTTCGGCTTCAGGATGTTCTCGTTTACGTACTGGACCGCTTTTTCCACGTTGTCGGTGAGATCGAGCACATTGGCGCCCGGGATGGGCTTGATGCCGATGGCAATGCCCGGCGTGCCGTTGTGGATCACCACGTCGCGGACCTTTTCGTGCCCGTAGTTCACCTCGGCCACGTCGGAGACCAGCACCCTGCGGTTGCCGTCGGATACGATCACGGTCTTGGCGATGTCCTCCGGCGAACGGAACTGGGCCACGGTGCGCACGCGGAAGTCGCGGCGGCCCACGCCCACGTTTCCGGCGGAGACATTCACGTTTTCCGAGGCGATGGCCGCGGCCACCTGCGGGATGGTGAGCTTGTAGGCGGCCAGCTTCTCGGGGTCAACCACCACGTGCATCTCGTCTTCCGTGCCGCCGCCCATGAAGAGGTCTGCCACGCCTTCCACGCGCTCCAGGTACTGACGCACCTCGTTCTCGAAAAAGGTCCGGTAGGAGTAGGCGGAGTTGGTGTTGCCCGGCTCGGTGCGCAGGATCATCCAGATGATGGGCGAGGTGGACGCGCCGGTGGCGGTGATGATGGGCCGATCGGCGTTCTGCGGGTAGGCGCGCACTTCGTTGAGCTTGTTGGAAACCCTGAGAAGCGCGTTGTCTATGTCCGTATCAATGGAAAAGGTGAGCGTCACCGTTCCCATGGAGTTCAGGCTGTCGCTTTCGAGCTTGGTGAGCCCCGGAATGCCCTTCAGAACCTTTTCCTGCTCCTCGATGATGTCCCGCTCCACCTCGTAAGGCGTGGCGCCGGTCCAGGTGGTGGTCACGGTGATGACCGGCTCGGTGACGGAGGGTGAAAGCTGGTAGGGCATGCTTTTTAAGCCCAAAAAGCCGAAGAGCAGGATCAGCAGGACCACCACGATGACGGCCACGGGTTGCTTTATGGAAAAACGGACGGGGTCCATCGGAGCTCCAAGAAAAGAAAGGCTTAGGGGCCGTTTCCAAGAAAAGTCTATTGCGATGAGCTGCAAACGCCAATGACGGCGTCATCAGGTGGAAAAAGTCCTCGACGTGGCGACGCCACGCCTGCGTCCTTTTTCCACCTGCTTCCTTGCCCTTGGCGTTCTCGCCTCATCTCATAACGAATTTTTTTGGAAACAGCCCCTGATACAATTTAAAAAAGCGACGGCAATAAAAGGCGATGCCATGAACGGCCGGATACCTATTTCTTTTCCGGCGGGGGAGTTGCATTGGCAATGCTCACGGGCTGCCCCGGCCGCAGGCGCTCGTTTCCCTTCACCACCACCTGCATTCCCTTGGCCAGGCCCTGGCCCGCCACTCCGGCCGACATGCCCTGGTAGCCCAATACGCTGACGGGAAAAGGAACGGCCTTGCCGTCCACCACGCCCACCACCGAAAGCGCGCCGAACAGGGAAACCACCGCATCCCGGGGGACCACCAGGGTCTTTTCCTCGGGTCCCGTGGGAAGCCGGACCAGGGCTTCCATTCCCGCCATGAGATCCTGGTCCCGGTCCAGGCGGATCCTCACCGGAAAGCTGCGGGTGGCGGCGCTGCCTTCCGGAACGACCGCCAGGACCTTTCCCGCGAGCGGCTTCCCGTTCACCGTAACTTCCACCCCGAGGCCGGGCCGCACAAAGACCGCCGCAGACTGGGGGATGTACACCCGCGCCTCCATGGGGTGGAAGCGCCCGACGCGGGCCACGGACTTGCCCGGTGCAAGCCACTCGCCGCGGTCCACCTCACGGGCGAGAACCACGCCGTCGAAGGGGGCCTTGATCTTGGTCCGGGAAAGGTCCGTGGAAAGCCGGTCCACCACGGCGCGCTGGGCGTCCAGCTTTCCCCGCAGGGAAAGCTCGCCGAAGCGGGCCTGGTCCCAGGCCTTCTCCGAGGCAGTGCCCTTCTCGAACAACTTCTCGGTCCGGTTCTTTTCCAGCACTGCGTGGTCCAGGTCCGCCCCAAGGCTCGCCGCCTGGGCCTTGGCCGCACGAAGCTCCTGGGCAAGCGTCTCGTCGTCAATGCGCACCAGCACGTCGCCCGCGGAGACCCGGTCTCCTTCCTGGAAAAACACTTCGCGCACCTTTCCCGCTACCTGGGCCGCCACGTCTGCCACCTCGGGAAACTCCACGGTGCCGATGAAGACGTTTTGGGGTGCGATCACTCCTTCCTGGACGGTTCCCACCTCGACGGGAGCGGACGGGGGAGCACCTCCGGGGCCCTGGCAGAGCAAGGGCGGCGTAAAAAGAATGGCCAGCACGAGGACGGCGACAAGGTTCCGGATGAAAATTGCGCGCACGAGAAAAGGACCTCCTTGAAAAACCGTTGGCAAGCCGCCCCTGCCCGGTGAAGGCTCCTGAAGGCGGTCTATGACCCTTCAATGTGTCCCTAATCGTCGTCCTTGTCAAATCCCCCTTGGCTTGTCTGTAAAAATCCCGGTGCTTATGTTATTACTAGGAGCGCGATGGTCGTGCCCTGTGCCGGCGCGTCCGACAAAGCTTAACGTTTCTTCCGCTTGCAGGCACTTGTATGACCGCCCCGGACAAGCTCAAAGCCGTTGTGTTCGACATCCAGCGCTTCAGCCTGCACGACGGCCCGGGCATCCGGACCACCGTATTCTTCAAGGGCTGCCCGCTTTCCTGCCTCTGGTGCCAGAACCCGGAGAGCCGCAAGCCCGAGCCGGAGATCGCCTTTTACGAGGAACGCTGCCTCGGTTGCCTCGCCTGCGAAAGGGCCTGCCAAGAAGGGGCCATCCGCCTGGACAAGAAGAACCGGGTGGATTGGACGCGATGCACGAGCTGCGGCAAGTGCGTTCCGGTTTGCTCCGGTGAAGCTCTCCGGATGGTGGGACGAAGCATGAGCGTCTCCGAGGTTGCTGCGGAAGTGATGGCGGACAAGGATTTCTTCGCCCGGTCCGGGGGCGGGGCCACTCTTTCCGGAGGCGAGCCCCTGATGCAGCCGGCATTTGCCGCCGCCCTGGCGGACCGCTTGGCCGATGGAGGCGTTCAGACGGCGGTGGAAACCTGCGGCCAGTTTTCCTATTCCCGGGCATCTTCCCTTTTCCCCCGCCTGGACCTGGTCTTGTTCGATCTCAAGGCCGTGGATGGGGAGTTGCACAAGAAGCTTACGGGGCGAAGCAACCGGACCATCCTGGAAAACTTTTCCCGGCTCGCATCCGACGGAGTGAACCTCGTCGCCCGCATGCCGGTGATCCCGGGCATGAACGATTCGGAGGAAAACCTTCGAGCGCTGGCCGGGTTTTTGAAGAAACAAGGGAAAAAGGACATGGTCCTTCTTTCCTATCACGGTCTGTGGGAGGCCAAGCTCCATCGGGTCCCCACCGCCCAGAAGCCGCTGGGTCTTTCCGGCGGCCCGGAGGCGGCCGAAAGAGCCAAAGCTGTTTTGGCCCGGGAGGGCATCCATGCAAGTTGCCAGGATTGAAAACGCGCGGAAGAAAAAAGCCGGACCCAAGGTCCGGACAATGAAAAGGCCGGACCGCATCGTGGAGCTAAAGAAGGCGGTCCAGGGCACGCAGCCCGGCGTCTGCGCGGAGCGGGCCCTCATCGTCACCCGCTACTACAAGGACCGGCGGAACCGGAAAAAGCCCGCCTGCATCCAGACGGCCGAGGCGCTCTGCTCCGTGCTGGATGAAAAGAGCATCGCCATTTATGAAGACGAGCTTCTGGCGGGAAACTTCTCCTCCTACCGTGTGGGCGGCTCCATTTTTCCGGAGCTCCACGGCCTAGTGGTGCTTGCCGACCTGTTGGATTTCCCCAAGAGGCAAACCAGCCCCCTGCAGATCAACCCTTCGGACCAGGCCAAGCTCGCCTCCATCGTCCCCTTCTGGTCCACCCGTTTTCTTTCGGCCAAGGCATTCTCCAACAAACTTTCCTTCGCCCGCTTCGTGGCCGGCCAGCTTACGGGACGCAGCTACTTCATCAATGAGACCGGCGGCATCTCCCACCTGGCCCCGGACTACGAGAAGCTCTGCCGGATCGGCTGCGAAGGCATCATCGGGGAAGCCCGGGAGAAAATGGCCCAGGCGGACGAATCGGACCCGGCCCGCGACTTCTACCGGTCGGTGATCCTGATCCTGGAAGGCCTAGGGCGTTTCGGGCAGCGTTACGCGGTCCTGGCGCGCCAGATGGCGGACCGGGAAGGCGATCTGGAACGCAAGAAGGAGCTCTACGAAATCTCCGAGCGTTGCAGCAGGGTCCCGCAATCCGGCGCACGCACGCTGACCGAGGCCTTGCAAGCCATATTGCTGGCCCAGATCGCGCTGAACCTGGAAAGCCTGGACAACTCCATGTGCCCGGGCCGGATGGATTACTACCTGAATCCCTTCTACGAACGCGACCTAAAGGCCGGCATCCTCACGCGGGAATCGGCCAAGGAGCTCATCGCCTGCTTCTGCATCAAGCTCTGCGAGATCGTGCCCGTGTTTTCCCGCTTCATCACCCGGGTCCACGGCGGCATGTTCAACGGCCAGGTGGTCTGCGTGGGCGGGACCGATGGGGAAGGCCGGGACTCCACCAACGAGCTCACATACATCTTTTTGGAGCTCATGGACGAGCTGCGCATGCGCCAGCCCAACTTCCTGGCCCGAGTGCACGACCAGGCCCCGGCCCCCTACCTGGAAAAGGTCTTCGAAATCCTGGCCACGGGCGCCAACTCGCCGGCGCTCTACAACGACGCCGTCATCGTGAAGAATCTGGCCGAAAACGGATACCGCCTCGCCGACGCCCGCAACTACACTCCCGTAGGCTGTGTGGAACCCGTTTGCCAGGCCAAGAGCTTTTCCTCCACGGACGCCGCCCTGGTGAACGTTCCCTTGTGCCTGGAGCTGGCCTTGAACGAAGGAAAGCCCTTCGGCTCCCGGATGCGCATCGGCAAAAAAACGCCGCCTGTCTCCCGCATGTCCGAGATGGGGGACGTGCTGGCCGCCTTTGAAGTCCAGCTCTTGCACCAGCTGGACAAATGCCTGTCGGACCTGGCCGCCATCGAGATCGCCAACGCGCGCTTCCACCCCACGCCGCTCACCTCCAGCCTGCTCACGGGTTGCCTGGAGCAGGGGCGATGCTCCACCCAAGGAGGGGCCGTGTACAACTTCTCCGGAGTCCAGTGTGTGGGCGCATCGGACACGGGCGACAGCCTTCAGGCCATCGAGCGGGCCGTTTTCCAGGACCGGCGTATAACGCTGTCCGACCTTTGCGCGCACCTGGCGGAAAACCTGGCGGACGACTCCGTGCGCCGCTATCTGAAAGGCCTTCCCAAGTTCGGAAACGACGATCCCGAAGCGGACCGCTGCACCGCCTACGTGGCGGACGCCTTCTACCGGGCGCTGTCCGGCAGGATGAATACGCGGGGCGGCAAGTACACCATGGGGATCTACTCGGTGACGGTCCACGATCACTTCGGCAACGTCACCGGAGCCACGCCCAACGGCCGCCGTAAGGGCGAGCCCTTTTCCGCCGGCCTGTCCGCGGGAAACGGCAACGACCGGAAAGGTCCCACGGCGCTTCTGAACTCGCTCAACCGGATGGATTTCAAGAAGGCCAAGAACGGAGTCAACGTAAACATCAAGTTCGACGCAGGAACCCTGCGGGGGAAAACCGGCCCCCGGGCTCTGGCCGCGCTCCTCTCCACCTACTTCGCCCGTGGCGGGATGCAGGCCCAGGTGAACGTGCTGGACCCCGAAACCCTGAAGCTGGCGCGCAAGAACCCGGAGCTCTATCCCAATTTGCTGGTGCGCGTCTCAGGCTACTCGGCCTACTTTGCAGACCTCACCCCCAAGCTCCAGGACGAGGTGATCGCCAGAACCAACCTGGGAATCGGGTAACGCCGGCTTTACTCGGGAAACTTGAAGCGTGCCAGCGTTTTCTCGTCCGCTTTGTAATCACGATCCAGCTTGTCCGCATCCAGTTGGAGCACCAGCCACTCTCTGTGCTCGTTTCTTGCCTTCAACAAAAAGGCGAGCCCCAGGGATTTCACGCCCGTAGGATTGTTGGGATCCACCTGATAGAGGGTCAGGGGATGGTGGAGTGAACCGGCAATGTCGTCAAAAGCGATGCCGGCCAGGCTTCCGCCTTGGGGGATGAGCCTTGCCTTCTGGTCCTCCGGCCCGGCCGACGCGCTCACGGTCTTCTCCGGGTCCAGGACCATCACCGAAATGTACGGAACCGCCGATCCTTTCCCTCCGTGCTTTTGAATAAAAGCTGCCAAGGAATCTTCCAAAGCACGCCTTCCCCGGGCGCTGGCGGAAAGCTGGGCCTGCAAAAGGCCCACGTCTTGGGCGATGGCGGCTTCCAGGGCCTTTTGCTTGTTGGTAAGGTCCAATGCGCCGGGGAAGAGGGATCCCCACAGGGAAAACAGGGCCACGCCCGCGGCGAGTAGAAAACCTCCCAGAACAAGAGCCGCATTGCGGAAACGGTGGTACTTCTTCCGGATGGCCAGGGTTTCGGTATTGTCCCTCAGGAGGGCCACCACGCCGGTCAGGTTCCCGATCTCGTTTCGGAGGAGCGAGTGCTTCATGGAAAATATCCGCTCCCCCTTTTCGGGGTGCGTATAGGTAACCTCCCGCTCTGAGTCGTCGGGCTTTTCCCGAAGCGAATCCGCGAAGGCCTTGAAGTCGCTCAGCTCCGGAAAAAGATCGCCGGCGCTCTGGTTCTTGAGTTCGCCCCAGCCCCGGCCTAGGGCCTTCTGCGCGGCCCGGTTGAAGGAGGTGATCCGGCCTTCCCGGTCGAAGATGATCACGGCCTCCGGGAGCATGTCGCAAAACTCCTTGAAGCCGTGATAGGCCCGCGTGGTTTCCCGCAGGCGTTTGGCCAGCACCAGGGTGTTGGCCATGGCCAACATGGGGTAGCGGGAGAACACGTCCTTGATATGCTCGCCCGGCACGCGCAGGGCCGAGCCGCCGGTTTCCGCACTCACGGTGGCGGTGCGCTTGATGTTGAGGAGATGGGAAAGCTCCCCCAGAAGCGCTCCCCGGTCATGGACATGGGAAACCACCACGTTGCCTTTTCGGATCTCCAGAGTCCCGGAAAGAAGGATGTAGAGGTCCTTCGACTCATCTCCCTCGTAGAAAAGCACGTCTCCGGAGGCAAAGGTGATACGGTACCGGGAAAGCTCGACATCCTCGATGACCCTGCGGATATCGTTCTCGAGGTTTTCCATTGCCGGCTCCTTGGCTCCGTTAGGTATGGTTTGCGTAGTTCCGGTGATCGCTTCGATGGCTTCCGGCCTGATCCCAGCCTGCATTTTACGTTGCGATGGCCTCGGACAGGACAACGCGTCAGGAATGCTTGATCATGATCCGCTTCCACAAAACAATCTATAACTATAACCCATCCCAAAACATTTTCTCTATGAGGTATATCCAATTATCAAATATTTTTGTTTTCCCCCATGGACACGATTTTGGATGGCGATAAGAGGGCGCCGGACTTCGAATGGCCGCCTATGTTTTGGTTCAAAAAGCTATGCGGAAAGGCGAGAGAGAGGGCGTGAAGGGGGAAAAGGCCGCTCTTTTCAAAAGGGGTTTGTCCCCCCTCCCCCGCAAAATCCTTTTCCTATTTTTTACGATAGCTACCATAGAAAAGAAAAAGGCGGCCCGGCAAGTGCCGTGCCGCCTTATTAACCCCGGGGAGAGCGGAACCCTACTTTTGCGAAGAAAAAAGAGCGGCGCGCATGAACTCGCGATTCAAGCGCGCGATGTTCACAATCTTGATCTCCTTGGGGCATGCAGCCTCGCACTCCCGCTCGTTTCCGCAGTTTCCGAAACCCATGTCGTCCATGGCCGCCACCATGGCCAGAGCCCGGCGTGCGGCTTCGGGCCTGCCTTGGGGAAGCAGGGCCAGGTGGGAAACCTTGGCCGATACGAACAGCATGGCCGACGCGTTGGGGCAGGCCGCCACGCAGGCTCCGCAACCGATGCACTGGGCTGCGTCCATGGCCTGCTCCGCCTTGTCCTGGGGCACGGGGATGGAGTTGGCGTCGGGCGCGCTGCCCGTGCCCACGGAGACATACCCTCCGGCGGTAATGATACGATCAAAGGCGCTGCGGTCCACCACCAGGTCCTTCACCACCTTGAAGGCTCGGGAGCGCCAGGGCTCCACCACCACGGTGTCGCCGTCCGAGAAATGCCGCATGTGGAGCTGGCACAGGGTGGTGCCGGTTTCCGGGCCGTGGGGGCGGCCGTTCACCACCGCTCCGCACATGCCGCAGATGCCTTCGCGGCAGTCATGATCGAAGGCGATGGGCTCGCGGCCCTCCAAGGTCAGCCGCTCGTTCACCACGTCCATCATCTCCAGGAAGGACATGGCCGTGTCAATAGCGCGGGCCTCGTAGGTCTGTAAAAAGCCCTTCTTCTTCGGGCCCACCTGCCTCCACACCTTCAGCGTGAGGTTTATTTTTCGGCTCACTTGTAGCTCCTTTGGGCAAGTGACACGTACTCGAACGAAAGCGGCTCTATGTGCATCTCGGGCTTCTCGTCCAGGCCCCGATACTCCCAGGCGGTCACGTGGCAGAAGTTCTCGTCGTCGCGCTTGGCCTCGCCTTCGGGGGTCTGGAAGGCGACGTTGAAATGGCCTCCGCAGGACTCCCGGCGCGTCAGGGCGTCCTGGCACATGAGCTCGGCGAACTCCAGGAAGTCCGCAACGCGGCCCGCGCGCTCCAGGCTCTGGTTGAAGTCCGGCCCCACTCCGGGGACCAGAACATTCTGCCAGAACTCCTCCCGGATGGCGGGGATGGCTTCCATCGCTTCCTTGAGGCCTTCGTCGGTGCGGGCCATGCCGCATTTGTCCCACAACAGCAAACCCAGCTGCCGGTGGAAGTCATCCACCGTACGCCGGCCCTTGACCGACAGGAGCCTTTCGATCTTGCTCTCGGCTTCGGTCTGGGCCTCGGCAAAGGCCGTGTGGTTGGTGGGGAGAAGCGAAGCCGAGCCTGCGGCCAGGTATCCGCCGATGGTATAGGGGATGATGAAGTAGCCGTCGGCCAGGCCCTGCATCAGCGCGCTCGCCCCCAGGCGGTTGGCGCCGTGGTCGGAAAAGTTGGCCTCACCCAGCACGAAGAGCCCCGGGACGGTGCTCATGAGGTTGTAGTCCACCCAGAGGCCGCCCATGGTGTAGTGGATGGCCGGAAAGATCATCATGGGCGTCTGGTAGGGGTCCTCTCCCGTGATCTTGTCATACATGGCAAAGAGGTTGCCGTACTTCTTCTCGATGACGTCCTTGCCGTCCCGCTTGATGGCGTCGGCGAAGTCCAGATACACGGCCAGCCCGGTGTCGCCCACTCCCCTGCCCTCGTCGCAGACGGACTTGGCGTTTCTAGACGCTACGTCTCGGGGCACCAGATTTCCGAAGCTGGGGTAGCGTCGTTCCAGATAATAATCGCGATCTGCTTCGGGAATCTCGGCCGCGGGCCGGGTGTCGCCCTTCGTGGCGGGAACCCACACGCGTCCGTCGTTGCGCAGGCTCTCGCTCATGAGCGTGAGCTTGCTCTGGTAAGAGCCGTGCACCGGAATGCAGGTGGGGTGGATCTGGGTAAAGCAGGGATTGGCGAAAAACGCGCCCCTCTTGTGGCAGCGCCAGGCGGCGGTCACGTTGCAGGCTTTGGCGTTTGTAGAAAGATAGAACACGTTTCCGTAGCCGCCGGTGGCCAGAACCACGGCGTTGGCCGCATGGCGTTCCATCTCGCCGGATACCAGGTTCCGGGTCACGATGCCCGCTGCGCGGCCGTCGGCCACCACCAGGTCCAGCATCTCCCGGCGGGGGAACAGGGTGACCTTGCCGGCCGCCACCTGGCGCATGAGCGCACTGTAGCAGCCCAGCAACAACTGCTGGCCCGTCTGGCCCCTTGCATAGAAGGTGCGGGACACCTGGGCGCCGCCGAAGGAACGGTTGGCCAAAAGCCCGCCATACTCGCGGGCGAAGGGAACGCCCTGGGCCGCGCAAAGGTCAATGATGGCGTTGCTCACCTGGGCCAGGCGGTAGACGTTGGACTCGCGGGCCCGGAAATCGCCGCCTTTCACCGTGTCATAGAAAAGCCGGAAGATGCTGTCGCCGTCGTTGGGATAGTTCTTGGCGGCGTTGATTCCGCCCTGGGCCGCTATACTGTGGGCCCGGCGGGGGCTGTCCTGGATGCAGAAGGTCTTTACGTTGTAGCCCAGCTCGGCCAGGGAAGCGGAGGCCGAGGCCCCTGCAAGGCCTGTTCCCACGACAATGACGGTGAACTTGCGCTTGTTGGCCGGGTTGACGAGCTTCAGGTCGAAGCGGTGCTTGTCCCACCGGTTTTCTATGGGGCCGCCGGGAGTGCGGGATTCAAGGTTCATCAATAACCTCCTTTGGCCATGAGCGAGATCACAACGGGCAGAAATCCGAATCCCACGGCCGCGATCAGGGCGAAAGCAAGGGAAACCAACTCGACGGCGGGCGTGTACTTGGGATGATTGGCCCCCAGGGTCTGGAAGGCGCTCCACAGCCCGTGCCGCACGTGAAAGGCCAGCACGACCACGGCCAGCAGGTACGACCCGATGGTGGCCGGGCTGGAAAAGACCGATGCGGCCAGGGCGAAGGTCTCTTCCGGCGCATGCGGCGTGAAGTGGAAGCTCACCAGGTGCGCCACCACGAAGGTCAGCACCGCCAGGCCCGTATAGGGCATGGTGGCCGACGAAATCGTCCTGCCGCCCGCCCAGAGCATCTTCTCGTAACGAACGGGCCGGGCCGTCAAGTTCTGGACGAAAAGCCACAGCCCCATGCTCACGTGCACCACGGCGAAGAACAAAAGGCCGTACTCGGCCACGGTGATGAGCGGCCCCAGGGAGTGCAGGTGGTTCGCATAGGAGTTGAAGGCGTCGGGTCCGCCGTAGACCGTGAGATTTCCCGCCAGGTGTCCGGCCAAAAATCCCAGAAAGCCCAGGCCGGTTACGGCCATGAGCTGCTTCTTGCCGATGGAGGAGGAAAACGTGCGGATGATCCAGTCCATGATAGTCCCCTTGACGATCCGATGCTTTTTCTAGGAGCGGCTTCGCCCTCCGCAGGGAAAAACCGCCGGGCAAAGTAGGAATCAATTTGCCTGGGTAAGCCCTCCAATGCTCGATCTGCGTAGCTTGACCGATGTCTCGAAATTTACTCGGCAACCATAATCGCCTAGCTAATGCCTGTCAATATCAATGTAGCCGTTCCGGTTGCCGCCTCCGGCCTCTCCCCTTCCCCTTTCCGCCCGGGCGAACCCTCCTGCGATCCCTGCGCACGGCTGCGGGATAACGTCCATTTGACAAAAGGGCCTCCGCCTGAGAGAACCAAAGAACACTATCACAAGGAAAACGCCATGAAAGGCCCGATAGAGACCGAGGTGAAGTTTTTTCTCTTGGAGCCCGAAGAGATCCGGTGCAGGCTCCATGCCTTCGGCGCGGAGAGCCTGGGCCGGATTTTCGAGAGAAACACAGTTTACGACGATGGGAAAGAAAGCCTCCGGAAACGGGGGGGCCTCCTCCGCCTGCGCCGAGACCGCAAGATCCTCCTTACTTCCAAGCAGCCCCCCGAGAAGCCGGACCCCGACGTAAAGGCATTCCTGGAAAACGAGATCGAGGTTTCGGACGCCGACGCCACGGAGCGCATCCTTGCTTTTTTAGGCTTTTTCCCCCGGCTCGTCTACGAAAAATGGCGCGAGGAGTTCGTTCTCCCCGATGCCCGCGCCATGCTGGACGAGCTTCCTTTCGGACCTTTCCTGGAAATCGAGGCGCCCCCGGAACGCATCCGGGATCTCGCCAACCAGCTGGGCATGCCTTGGGAGCGGCGTATCCGCAAAACCTACCTGGATCTCTTTGCCGAGGCAAAGAAGAACCTGGGCCTGAGCTTTGCCGACCTTACCTTCGAAAACTTCGCAGCAAGCCCGGACGCGACCCGGAAAATGCGGCCTGTCTGGAACCCTTGATCACGGAAATCTCCATGAACGCCTCCGCCGCCGACATCCGCGTCATGAGCCTGAACCTCCGCTTCGGCCTGGCCGATGACGGGGAGAACCGCTGGGACCGCAGAAAGGTTGCCCTCGCACCTCTTTTCTCCCGCTTTGCCCCGGACTTCCTGGCAGTCCAGGAAGCAAATCTCTTCCAGAAGGACTTCATCGCCGGCATCCTTCCCGGGCACCTCCATTACGGCGTGCGCCAGCCGGCTCCTCCCTTCTGGCAGAACAACGCGGTGTTTTATAAAAGGGAGTGGTCCCTTTCCATCTCCCGCCATTTCTTCTTAAGCCCCACCCCCGACGTGCCCAGCAGGTTCACCCAAAGCCGCTGGCCCCGGCAATGCTCCCTGGGCGTCCTCGCCAAAGGCGGCCGACGCCTGGCGTTCGCCGATACCCACTTCGATTTTGCGGAAAACGTCCAGAACCAAAGCGCACTTCTGGTCCAGCAAGCCATCGAGGAGTGTGCTCCCGGCATGCCCGCCATCATCGCCGGGGACTTCAACACCCGCCCCGGCTCCTCCTGCCACGCCCTCTTTACCTGCAACACCCGGGACCGCAACCCCCTCCTGGGGCCGCCCTTCCGGGACGCCCTGGAATCTTCCTGCACCCCGGGCACGCACCACGGATTCACGGGGCACGCGGATGAAAAGACCGGGAGGATTGACTGGATCCTATTCCGCGGGGCCATGGCGCTCAAAGAATCCTTCGTGATCACTGAAAGCTTCGAAGGCTTCTACCCCTCCGACCACTTCCCCGTCATGGCGGTGCTGGAGTTGCGATAAAAAGAAGGCCGAAACGAGGGTTGCAGACACGCAAAAGGAAAGGTGTATTCTTTTTCTGCAACAAGAAGCCCGTTCCCGCCGACATCACTCCGACCGTTTCCAACAGCCTCCGGTCAGTCGGGTCTTCAGCATTGGTTTCAAAGCTAGTGGATCAGGTTCTACTCCGCCTCCACCAGCACCATGGCCCCAGCCTCCACGTTCAAGTGCCGGGCCGCGCTTCTCTCCCGCACCGCTACCTCCAGGGTTCCCCTGCTCCCCACCAGCACGAAGGGCGTGTTCTCCGGGGCCTGGCCGTAGGATGCGTAGAAGCCGTTCACCGGAGTACCGTCCACCGCCACGGACGGGCTGACTCCGCCCGTTTCATCAACTAGGTCCCGGACGATTCCGGCCGGGATGTTGGTGACGAGGTTTCCGAATCGGTCCACGGCCACCACGCGGCCGACAATGGTCTTGCCGCGGCGGGAGGCCAGCACCCCCGGAAGCTGGATCATTTTCCCCGGCTGCATGGGTGGCCCCAGCTTGTCCAGGGCCACGCCCCGGGTGAGGTAGGCCGCCACCGGCGCGAAGATGTCCCTGCCGTGGAAGGTAGCGCTCTGCTCCTTCAAAAAATACGACTGGTTGGAGACGCTCACCATGAGTTCGGTACGCCCTTCGGAAAGCGGAACCGTCAAAAGGCCATTGTCCGGGGCAAGGAAGATGTGCCCGTTATGCTTGGCGGCCAAAATGCGGCGGGAGGTGCCCACTCCGGGGTCCACCACGGCCACGTGCACCGTGCCCGGCGGAAAGAATGGATAGGAGGACGCCAGAAGAAAGGAGGCTGCGGCAACGTCGTGGGCGGGGACGTGGTGGCTCAGGTCCACCACCTTGGCATCCGCATTGATGGAGTAAATGACCGCCTTCATGAGGCCCGCATATTCGTCCGACAACCCGAAGTCGGTGAGGAGGCTTACGATCATTTCTTCCCTCCTATCGCGCAGGCCTGGCTACCTGGCCTTTTCCAGCACTTCGCGGCCGCGGCTGGTAAAGGAAATCCCCTGCTGGGAGCGGGTGCCGATCATCACGGACTCGATGATGGGAGCGTTCACGGTCTTGGCTGCGTTCCAGCGCACCAGGAAGTTCGCTCCCAGGCCTCCGGCCTTGTCGGATTCGGCTATGGTGAAGGATTTGGATGCCATGGGGGCTATGCTGAGCGGTCTCTCCAGAAACGCACGCACCATCTTTCCGTCGGTGTCGTAGTAATCCACCGAGGAGAGAGTGATGGGAGAATTACAATCCGTGTTTCGCACGGAAAGGGTCACGGTGAGGAGGAAGTTCCCTTCCCGGTCGCCGAAGTAGACATGGGAGTAAGCGGGAACATAAACGGTCTGCCCGGACGAGATCACGGCCTCGTCGGCGGCCTGTGCGCTTGCGGAAAGGAGAAAAAGAAGGAGAAGCATGGGCGCGATGCGCCCCGGGGAATTCCGCTTCATTGTTTTTGCCTTTCCCAAGGGGTTTGGAGCGATTGTCACAATTCCCGTCGGATTACTCCTTCTCGAAACCATCAGCGCGCGCAGCGCCCGCAAATATCGAACCAGACAGCAATTACGAAGGATGCCATATGGCGAAAGGCTCCTGCTAACAAGAAGGCATTATCCCACAAGAAGGGGAAAAACTCCCTAGAATTCGGCAGGCGCTTCCGGGCGGTAGGAGTGAAGCTCCGACGGGAGGGGCGCGCCCATGAGCGCCAGGTGGCGCGCGCGATACAGATGACAGGCGCCCCGCAGGATCTGCCGGGCCACGTCCGCCACATGGCGGTCCTCCGCCTTTTCCAGGTAGGTGCCCGCCGCCCAGGCGTTGAAGGCGCCCATGGCCGGTCCGCACCAGATCTGATAATCCATCTCCCGGCCCGGCTCTCCGGAAAGCGGCCAGCGGGACGACAGGCCCAGGTACCATTTGAAGACCAGGGCCATCTTGCGCTTGGGGTTTTGGGCGGCCTTGGCCAGCTGGGCCGGGTCGCGTTTTTCAAAAAAGCGGCGGGTCTCCTCCCACACGGCGTCCAGGCTCTGGTGGAAGATCATGGACTCCAGCTTCTGGCGCTCCGGCCCGGGAATCTCGTCCAGGCTCGCATAGCGCTGGTAGCAGTCGAAGAGCTTCTGAGCGCGCATGGGGAAAAGGGTTCCCCGCCGCGCCACCTGTACCTTCACCCCCATCTCGAACATGTCGGCCGCGGGGGCCATGGCCACGTCGGCCATGTCCAGCCCGCACAAGAGTGTTTTAACGTGCCCGCAGGCCCCGGACTCCACACAGGCCTGGTTCACGGAACCCGTGGTGACGAAGGCCGCGCCCATGGCAAAAGCGGCCAGCGCCGCCTGGGGCGTGGCGATGCCGCCCGCAGCGCCTACGCGGACCGGCGTTTGGTAACCGAAGCGGCTGCATACCTCGTCGCGCAAGGAGATCATGGAGGGAATCAGGCTCACCAGGGGCCGGTTGTCGGTGTGGCCCCCGGAGTCGGCCTCGGCGGTGATGTCGTCCGCCATGGGAACCTGCGCGGCCATCCTGCATTGGGCCTCGCTGAGGTGCCCGGCCTCCCGGAGCGCGGTCAAGAGCTTCTCGGGCGCGGGGGCCAGGAACTTCTCGGCCACCTCGCGGCGGGAAACCTTGGCGATGACGCGGTTTTGTATGGAGATTCGTCCGTCGGGAAGCGCGGTCAGGCCCGCCGCCCGGTAGCGCACCACGTTTTCGGTGAGCGCCAGAAAGGCCGCGGCCTCGACGTTTTTCACGCCCTTTTTCAAATAGAGGTCCACCACGGCCCGCTCCAGCTCGGGCTCGTAGGGGCTATGGATGAGATTCATGGCAAAGGGGCCGTTGCCCAGGCCCGCGCGGATGCCGTGAATGGCATCCTCCACGCGGGTAAGCATGAGGCCGCCCGCGCCGAAGGAGCCCATGAAGCCGTTTTTCCCCAGGCTCACCACCATGTCCACGGACGAGATTCCGTTGGCCATGGCCCCGCCGTAGAGGGCGCAGGAGAGCCCATAGTCGGCCTTGAATCCGGAGTCTCCCAAGTTCTCCGGGCAAAGGGCGGGCGCCGTGGCACAAACCGGCAGGCCCGAATCTTCGGAGCCAGCTTCGTGGGAGATAAAAAGCGTATCGTTCTCCCACGCGGCGAAAAGGGGCGCATCCAGGCGGGAAACGGCGGCGCGGATTTCCCTTGTGTCCGACACCGCCCGGTCCGGCTTGATGAAAAGGGGAAGGCTCATCTTCCTGTCGGTCATGATGGGGTCTCATCCTTGCAGACGATCAACGGGCTCTCATCGTTAAAGTATTTCCTGAGGGAGCGGGGAAGGAGGGAAAACGCCGCGTTATCAAAAGGGGTTTGTCCCTCTTCCCCGGCAAAAAGCTTTTAGGCGCTTCGGATGCGCAAGGCTGCGTCCGTTATCTCGTAGATGCGGATCTCGTCCTTCCAGAGGTTGGCGTCCGCCAGCACCGTGATCCTTCCCTCGCTGCGGGAGACGTCCTTTATATGCACATCCAGAGTCATGCGGTCGTTGGCGGGCGTGATCTGTCCCCGGTACTTCCATACGATGCGGGAAAGCGGCATGTCAAAGCAGGCATCGGAGATGTCCGCACCCAGGCCGGTCTGCAAACAGAAGATGCGCATGGTTTCCAGAATGGCCTCCACTCCCAGCGAGCCGGGCATGACCGGGTCCTTGTGGAAGTGGCAGGGGTAGAACCAGTTCTTCGGATCCACCTTCTTCACAGCGGCGAGGTAGCCCAGGGAATGCTTCCCCCCGTCGGGAACGAAGTCCACGAAATCCAGGAAACGCAGCATGGGGCCGTTCTCGCGGAACCGCGGTGCGTTTTGCGGCCCCTGCCCGAAACGCTTCTGCGTTTCCGGAGACAATAAGTCGAGGTGCAAGGCGTCGGGAGTCAGATACTCGCGGGTGCGGTAGGGGTTGTTCAACGCCCCCTGGTCCAAGCCCACCTGGTTGGTCAGCGCGTCCTTGACGAAGTAGCCGAAGGCCGCGGTTCCCTTGTAGAAGGGTTCGCCCGATTCCGAGAGCGTAAAGGAGAACTTCTGGATGATGGAACCGGCGGCGGCCGTTGTCAAAAGCAGCGTTGCACGGCACTGGATGAGGCGCCCGCGAAGGTCAACTTCCCGGAGGATGGTGCCCTCCCCGTCCAGGTTGCGGAAGAAGAAGTCCATATTGGGCCGAAGCTGGGTGGTCTGCATCCAGGTGGAGACGAAGCCGCAGGGCTGCAGAGCGATCTCCATGAGCATGGAGTAGGGAATCCGGTCCGGCTGCGCGCTTTCGGCGATGAACCAGAAGTCTTCGGGAACGAAAAACTCGGAGATTACGGTGGCCGGCTCCTTGAACCTTCCGGGCTCGCCGGACATCCCCGCCACCCGGTCCATGAGCTGGAGATAGCCGTTGGGGGTGCGCGGAGGCTGGCGGTTTTCGTAGATGTCGAAGGCCGGGCCGAAGCACTTGGAGAGCGAGCCCACGGCGAACTCGGTGAGGTCCTGCTTGGTGAAAATGGTTTCCTCGGCCAAAGGGGCCGCGGGAAGCTCAGGAGGAGCTTTCCGGGCGGCAGGTGTCGCTACGGGGCGCTTGGCCGCATGCGGGTCGCCCGCCTGCTTTTCCTTGATGAGCACGCCCAGGTCCTTGAAGTCCACCACCACCTTGCCGTTCAGCAGGATGTCCACGTCGGCCACGGCCAGGGGCGCGGGGCTTGTCTCGATCCGTTTTACCTGCATGCGGTAGGTGAGCCGCGGGTCGCCCGGAATGACCTGGCCGCGGCAGCGCACCTTCTGGGGCAGGCCGGGAACGGGCTGGAAACGGGCGTCTTCCGTGAGGGTTCCCAGGCCCAGGTAGAGCATGAAGAACTGCAGAAGCTGGACACAGCCTTCGGCCATGAGGGAACCGGCCAGCACGGGGTCGTCTTTGAAGTGGCAGGTGAAGTACCAGGCATCCGGAGCAAGGTCCTTTTCGGCCACCACCTCGCCCAGGCCCCAGGGGCCGCCGGTCGGGTCCAGGGAAACCACCCGGTCCACCATGAGCATCATCTCGGTGGCGAAGCGGAGCGAAGGGTTCCGGCCCTGCAGGTCATAGGCGCTCCCGAAGCAGCCGGCCATGTCGCCTTCTATGATCCTGGCAAGCTTCTCCCGTGGAAATACGCTTTCCGGGCAGCGCAGAAGAGGCGTGAAGCTCTGCTTTTTGGCCTGTGCGATCTCTTTTAACTCCGCCTCGGTGCGGATCACACCCTTGCCCGCGGCCAGCTCCCTGTCGGTGAAAAACCCGGCGCAGCCGCCGTCCATGTTCAATATGGGCACACCGTCGGCAAAGCAGCGGTAGGAGAAGAAGAACAAAAGCCCTTCGCCGCTGCGGGCAAAGGAGTTGATGGAGATGTCGTAGGAAAGGGTCTGGCCCTCCTTGGGAAGCTCGCCCAGAAAGGTGAGCGTGCAGTCTAAAAGACGGTACACGCGCTCGGACTTGCAGGAGAAATCAATGCCCAGGAAGCTTATGAGCAGGAGGTCGCACTGGCCCGACTCCACGCACACGGCCCAGGGCGCCTGGCCGTCAATGGCATGCCATGCGTTTTCGGGAATGTCGTACTCCGTGGTCATGGTGGAGGGCTTGAACTCGCCCCTTCTGGCCGAAAGCCGGGTGACGCGGGTGACCAGGAGATAAGGAGGCATGGGCAGGCGCACGCGGCGCTTGTAGGGATCTATGGCGGCATACTCGGGCCCGAAGACGTCGGAGATTTTTCCTTCGGCAAAGGTGAGAAGATCCTTCTGGTCGAAAACAATGGTTTGAGGCTTTTCGGCAAGGGCGGCTTTCCGGGAGGCAAGCGATGCGGTGAGCTCCCCGGAGCGGGCAGACGCAGTGGAAGGAGCAAGGGGCGGCGGCTCCTGATAAATATCGGCCTGCGCCGGCTCCGGCGAAGGCGACGATTGCGCGAACGCGGGAGCCGGAAGCGTTTCCCCCACATCGGGGGCGGCCGGATCGTCCATGAGCCTGTCCAGGTATCCCGCCGCGTCCTCCAGAGCCTGCTTGCGCCGGGCCAGGAAGTCCCGGTGGGCATCGGCAAAGGCTTCCATATTCCGGGAAAAGGGCTCGTACAGCCTGCGCCGGAGATCGTCGGCGCTATTCGCTGGCTTGGGCAATGGTTGCTCCTTTCCGGACAAAACCGCGCGGGGAACGGCTTCCCGCGGCTGCTCCGGAGACGGAGCGGGCCAAAGGGGGGCCGAATTTTTCGGAGGTGCGGAAGCGACGGGATTATCTACTTTTGGTGCTTTTACGGCGGGGACCGGCGCGATTAATCCTTTGCAGGCGGAAAGGATGTGCTGCTCCATGTCCGGCCCACCGGTGGAAACCGGCTGCACCAGGGTCTTTTCCCTGGTTTCCTTCTCGCCCGGTGCAGGCCCGCAGAAAAAGGAAAGGTCCACGGGCGCGCCGTGGGTAAAAAGAGCCGCCAGCGCGCACCCCAGCATGGCCTCGTCGCTTGCGCCCCTGCGGTTGGTGGGGATGCAGAGGTGCGGCCTTCCGGCCAGGTTCTCTTTGATCCAGCGGGTGCAGGAGTCGCGGGGGCCCAGCTCCACGAAGATGCGGGCGCCGTCCTGGTAGGCCTTTTCCACAAGCGCGGAAAAGTCCACACAACGGCAATAGACCTCCGCGATATTCTCGGCAACGGCGTCGCTGGTGATCTCGGGAAGAGGGCCCAGGCGCACCGCAGAGTAGAAGGAAACGCCGGGAACGGGCTTTACCGGCAGGCGATGGAGGTCGGCCAGGGCCGAGAACTCGCTCCGCACCAGCTCGCAATGGATGGCGTCGGACATGTCCACGGGCGTAGCCTTCGCAGACAGGCGCTTGACCACGGCCGAGCAGGACTCCGGGTGGCCGGAGATCACGGTTTCCCGGGGCGTGTTCACGAAGGTGACGAAAACGCGGGGAACGGGAAAACGCCTGTTTTCCTCGGCTACCGCGGCCCGCACCCTTTCTGCCTCCGCCAGAACCGTGACCACCTGCCATACGCTTTCACCTTTGTCGGGGAGCCCCCAGGCCTCGCGCATGGTCTCCATGGGACCGGCCAGCCTGGTCCGGAAGACGGGTACACGGTGGAGCTTGCGGCTCATGGCCTCGTCGCGCTCCCACACCGAAAGGGCATACATCATGGACACCTCGCCCATGCTGTAACCGATGGCCATGTGGGGCTTGAGGCCGAAGCGGCGGGTCATGACGTCGGTGAGCGCAATGGAGGTGAGGATACCCGTCTCGAACATGGTGATGGGATGGCCCACCAGACGGGAAAGGTCGCTTGCTTTCTGCGCCGAGTCCGCCGCACCCATGCGCCGGGGATAGACCAGGCGCTCCGAGAACATGCGCCCCAGGCTCTCAGGGTCGGTGAGGAGCGATCCCCACAGCTCGGGGAAGAGCGCCAGTAGCTCCCGAGCCATCTCGGGGTAGGACATGAACCCGCCGGGATAGACAAAGGCAACCTTGGCTTCGGGATACAGAGGAACGGGGGCGAAACAGGAGCCGGCGGGAGTGACGAAGTCCTTTCCGGTTTTGCAGGCGCCATCCAGAGCGTCGGCCATGGCCGCGGCTTCACGTACAAGCTCTTCGCGGCTGGACGCTGCCAGCACCATCCGAAGTCTGTTTCCGGCAACCAGGTTGCCGAGGCACTCGGCGGCAAGGCGGGAGATGTCGCCGTGTTCCCGGAGCCGGGAGGAAAAAGCCAATAGGGCGGCGGAGAGAGCCGGAGCGTCTTGAGCCGCCAGGGGAAAAAGCAGCGTTCGGGGCCGCAGGGACAGCGCCTTCTCCTCCCTGCACCCATCCGGTGCTTCGGAAGCCACCAGAAAAGCCGCCGTGTCATCCTCCGAGGCCCATACTCCCAGCCGTCGGACATGTCCGCCTTCTCCGGCAAACCACGGCCGCGGGCTTTGCAGCGAAAAAAGCGGCCCCTGCTCCCATCCTCCCGCGTTCGCGGTAAAATCCGGGGAGCCGGGAAACGTTCGTTGGGAAAGGGCGGCCGCCGAGCGGATCAGGGCCAGCATCCCCGAACCTGCGCCCGCGTGGCCCAGGGACGAGCTTGCGCTGCCGATGCACACGCGTTTGTCTTCGCCGTTTTTCCCGAAGGCTTCCGCAAGGGCTCGCGCGTCCGCGCCCCCTACCCTTCCGAACTCGTCGGTGCAGAACTCCAGGCAGGAAATGCTTTCCGGCATAAGCTCGGCCTGGGCGAGTGCTCCGTTCAAGGCGGCACGGGAAGCCGCGCCGCACTCTCCGGCACCGAAACCCAGGCCGTCCAGGACGGCCAGGATGCGATCCTTTTGTTGGATGGCGTCTTCCAGGCTCTTGAGCACCACGGCCCCTGCGCCCTCGCAGACCCGCGGCAACGATTGGGAGCCTGCGAAATGAAAGGCCGCCTTCTCCGTCTTTGGTGCCTGCGCCCCCAGGCGCACCAGGATGTTCTCCGCGCCGCCGCAAAGGTCCACCGCGCCCAGGACCACCGAAGAGCAGTCGCCCGCCGACAGCATTCCCCAGGCCGTCTCCAGGGCGTGGAAGGCGCTCAGGTTGCCCGAGGAGACCGTGAAGGCCGCCCCGGAGAAGTCCCACAGGGACGAGACCCGGCAGGCCATGATGTTTCCGATGAAGCTCGTATACTGGTTGGCCCCGGCCGCGGGCTGAACCGCGTCCTTGCATGCCGAAAGGATCTTCGCATGGTCTCCTGATGCGACCCGTCCCGCGAAAGCGTTCTCGGGGAGGCGGGATTCCAGGCTCACCCGGCCGCGAAAGCGGTGCAGAGAGAGCTCGGTCTCCATGGCCACCACCACCCCAGCATCCGAGCCTGCGGCAAGCCCCGCGTGCCGGATGGCCGCGTCTGCGGCCAAAAGCAAAAGGAGATGCTGGGCGATCAGACGCTCGCTCATGCGGGGGGGGACCTTGAAGCGGAAGAAATCCAGGAGGAATTCCTTGATGTAAGCTCCGGCCGGAGGATGCCTCTGTCCCGGAAGCAGGCGGGAGACGAACTCTTCCATCTTTTCTAGCCCGTGCCAGCGTTCTTCCGGCAGCTTGTCCAGGCCGCGGGCAAAGCCCAGGATCGCAGGGAGGGCCGCATCGAGGTCGGTTAGCCCGCCGTAATGGCAACCCATGCCCACGACCGCAAGCCTGGGCCGCGGCATTATCTTTCCGGCCCTCGCCCTCCCCTTCTCCGTATCCCGGGAAAAGAGCGCGTGGGCGTTGGTTCCGCCGAACCCGAAGGCGGATACCGCCGCGAGCTTCCCTTTCTCCCGGGGGAGAGGAAGGTTTTCCGTGACCACGGAAGAGGCGGGCAGGCGGCCCGCCGGACCCTGCATGGGGCTTTTTACATTGATGGTGGCCGGGACGATCTGCTTTTCCAGGGACAGGATCACCTTGATCATGCCGGCCATGCCCGCCGCGGTGAGGAGATGCCCCAGGTTGGACTTGACCGAGCCCAGCTTAGGGTATGTTTCCCTCTCCCCGAAGAAGGTTTCCACGGTGTCCAGCTCCACCTTGTCGCCCACCGGTGTGCCCGTGGCGTGGCACTCCACATAGGAGACGTCGGCCGGAGAGAGCCCGGCCGCCTCGTAGGCCCGCGACAGGGCCATGATTTGCCCCTTCTTGGCCGGAGAGAGCACCGAGGCCCCGCGCCCGTCGTTGCTCAAGCCCACGGCCTCCACCACGGCGTAGATCCGGTCCCCGGCGGCCATTGCATCCGAGAGGCGCTTTACCACGAATATGCCCGCGCCTTCGCCCGCATAAAGTCCCTGGGACTCCTGGGAAAGCGGCGCGCTCCCGCCCTTTTTCGGGTAGGCCGTGAACAGGGAAAAGCCCATGGAGACAAAGAGCGGGTCCGCGGCCGAGACCGCACCCGCCAGCATGATGTCGCAACGCCCGGACAAAAGCGCGTCCGCGGCAAGCTTCAGGGCATAGAGGCTCGACGCGCAGGCCGCGTCCAGGGCAAAGCTTAGGCCTGAAAGGCCCAGGGCTTTTTGCACGATGCGCGCGGGCCCGCCGGAGATGCGGGCGGAATAGGGAGAAGCGCTCCCCTCGCCGGGCATGGGAGCAAGCGCAAAGCCGGGGTCCTGGGAAAGCCGGAGGAGTGCTTCCTCCACGGCCCGGTGGTAGAGGGGAATGAAGAGCCGGTTGGACTGCCGGGTGGGAAAGGAAAGGTTGGCCAAAACCAGCCCGCAGCGGGAAAGGGCCGGGTCGCCGCAGGAGAGCCGGGCATCGGAAAGCGCCTGGCGGGCCACGGAAAGCGACCACTGGCAGGTGCGGTCCAGGGGCTCCAGAGTTTCCGGCGGCAGCAGAAAGCCCTGCGCATCGAAGGAAAAGCCCCGAACAAAGCCGCCCATCAGGCAGTAAGTCCGGTCGGTTTTTCCCGGCGCAGGATCGAAGGTGCGCTCGGGGTCCAGCCCCCAGTCCTCCGGGGTTGCCCGGGACCGGAGGTCGCGCTTTTCCAGGAGGTTTTGGAAAAACCCTTCCGGGCTGTTCGCACCGGGAAACAGGCACGACATGCCGGTGATCGCAATTTTTTCCGTGAATCCGTAGGCCATGGCTCCGCCGCGGAAAAGCGAGTCCTCTCCCGGCGGTTAGCCCGCCTTGTGGAACTGTTTGCTCAATCCCTTGCTCACCGTGACTTCGGCCCCGTTCAGGCGGCAGAATACCCGGCCGCTTTCGTCGTGGGCGGTCACGTCTGCGAAAACCCGCGTCTTGGTCCTTTCCCGGATGTCCAGGGAAACCAGGAAGGGCTCGCCCGGACGAATGGGCAGGTAGTGCTCGAAACCCGCCGCAGAGGTGGGCAGGCTGGCCGCGGAGAGGTTCTCCCGCACCCAGATGAGCATGGCCTGGAACAGCGCGTCCGCGGCATAGGGGTTGAACCGGCCTGCCGGAAAGAGGCCCTGGCGCTGCGCCTCGATCACCGGCGCGCGGCAGAGGAGCGTCAGCTTCTCCGGCGTGCTGGCAAGGAGCTTCTCCACCGAGCGGAAGTCCGGCCCGTGGAACAGGGTGCCGTCCTCATAAAAGGCTCCGGCGTCGCGGCCTCCGTTCACGGGAGTGATTGCGCCCGCATAGCGCGGCGGCTCCTGCTTAGAATCGGCAAGCCGGACCGAAGCCGCGTAGTGGTTCACCTGCTTTTCGCCGTTTTTGGAAAAGACGCGGGCGTTGATGGAGGTAAGGCCCTCCTTCTTTCCGCCATTGCGGGAAAGCTGCAGGGTGAGGTCGCCCGGGAAGCTCCCGTCGAACACCACGCCCTTTTGCAGCCGGTAGTCGCCGATGCCGCAAAACCGGGTTCCGGGCAGGGCCTGCTCTCCGGCCGCGGCCAGCCATGAAAACACGCAGACCGTTGGCATCACCGGGTTCTCGCCGATCGCGTGATGCGTAAGGAATAAGTTCTCCGAAACCGTGACGCTTCGGGAAACGGTGAACTGCGGCGGCATCTCGGCGAACGCTTCCTCGCTCTCCATGGAGGAGCCCACCAAGACCTGCGCGCCCGGCGATTGCTCGGAGACCAGCGCCGAGGCGAACACCGCCGCGCCTTCCTGCCGTGCGATGGTGGAGATGCCCCGCTTGGCAAAGGCGCGGGCGAGCTCCGGCGTGACCATGCCGCCGTCCCAGGGGCCCCAGTTGAAGGAAACCACGCGGCACCCGGGATGTTGTGCCTGGAAACGATGGGCGAACTTGTTCAGGACTTCGTTGGCCATCGCGTAGTCCGCCTGGCCCGGATTTCCATAAAAGCCCGCAGCGGAGGAAAAGAGCGCCACGCGCCTCAGCTTATCCGGGGAAACCAGGGAGAGCAGGGAGAAGAGGCCCTCCACCTTGGGGGTGAACACCCGCGTGAAATCGGCCAGGGTTTTGTCGTGGAGGAAGCGGTCGGACAAAACCCCCGCGCCGTGGATGATGCCGGTCACCGGCCCCCATCCGGCGAGGGCTTGGGGAAGCTTTCCCGATATTTCCGCCCCGTCGCAGACGTCCGCGGAAAGGTAGCGGGCCTCGGCCCCGGCGGACTTTATGGCCGACAGGGTTTCACGGATCTCCCGGCCGGCCGAGACCTCCCGCACCATTTTCTCCACGGCCCTGGGCGTGGGCTTTTCACCCACTTTGGAAAGATGGCCGGCAGCCGCGGCCTTGAGCTTTGCGGAATCCGCAACGCCTGCGGCCCAGGCCGGGTCTTCCCCGGCAAGGGCGCTGCGGCCGAGAAGCAGGAAGCGCCCCCCTTCCCTTCGGGCAAGCTCGATGACGCAGGAGGCGGTCACGCCGCGGGCCCCGCCGGAGACCAGGTAGGTAAGCGGCTCGGATGTCGCCTGCGGCATGGAGGTAACGGCAAGGGGCTCCGGCAGAAGGGTAACGCGGCGGGTCCGGCTTCTGCCCGTTTCTCGGATACGGCGGTCCGGGTCGAGAATCTCTTCCAGAAGGAACGTGGCCTTCTCCCCGCAGGAGAGCTCCGGCGCAAGGTCCACGGCCCGCACAAAGGTGTCCGGCCACTCGGTCCAGGCGGTCTTGGCCAGGCCGAAGACCGCGCCCGCCATGAAGTCCGGACCGGCCCCGCAGAGGCCCAGCTCCCCGTCCAGACAGGCCGCGGCCACAAAAAAGGGACGGAATCCGGTCACGGGCCCTTCCAACCGCTTCTTGCCGTGCTTGGCCACCAGCAGGGAGAAGCCCAGGCTCCGGGCGTCCTGCTCTTTTTCCAGGGCCAGGACGCAGCCGTAGAAAGCCCCCAGCTTCTCCTCCAGGCGGGAAAGGGCTGCGATCAGCTCTTCCTCGGAAAGGGAGGCGCAGGCCTCCACCGGAAAGCGGCTTTTCTCCGGCGCATACCCCGCAGCCAGCGCGGCGGGAGCGATGCCGGCGGCGGCCAGCTTTTCACACAGGGCTTGGGAGAGCTCGGCCCCATCGGAAACCACCAGACAGAAGCCTTTCTCCGGCGCAGTGAACACCAGCCGGTCGGGCCGGGGGATCTCCGCAAGCCTTACGGAATGGGTCTGGGCAGAGGTTTCCGGCTCGTCCGCCAGAAAGGCTGCGGACTCCTCGGTTTTGGGGGCGCAGGCATCCGGACCGCCCGCGCTCCTTATCAGATACTCCGCCACCTGGGCCAGCGTGCTGAGCTCCGAAAGCTCCTCGGGGCTTGCCTCGGGCAGGCCCGGGCAGCGCTCCATCATAGCGCCTAAAATCTCCACCCGCTTGATGGAATCAATGCCAAGGTCCGACTCCATCTCCATGGAAAGCGACAGCATGCTCTCCGGGTAGCCCGTCTTCTCGGCCACCACGGTGAGCAACAAGGCCGTGAGGTCCGGCAGGGCCTCCGGAGCAGCGGCCGGAACGGGAGCCGTTCGGGACTCCGGTGCGGGCTGAACGGAAACGCCCGCGCTCTTCATCAGATACTCCGCCACCTGGGCCAGCGTGCTGAGCTCGGAAAGCTCGTCCGGGCTCGCCTCGGGCAGGCCCGGGCAGCGCTCCATCATGGCCCCCAGGATCTCCACCCGCTTGATGGAATCAATGCCAAGGTCCGACTCCATCTCCATGGAGAGCGACAGCATACTCTCCGGGTAGCCGGTCTTCTCGGCCACCACCGTGAGCAGGAGGGCCGTGAGATCGGGCAGGGCATGGGAAGCAGCGGCCGGGGCGGCCAGAGGGGCGGCCTGGACCGTCTTTTGCGGCGCAGCAGGCAGGGCCTCGCCCGCGCTCTTTTCCAGATACTCCACCACCTGCGCGAGCGTGGTGAGCTCGGAAAGCTCGTCCGGGCTTGCCTCGGGCAGGCCCGGGCAGCGCTCCATCATGGCGCCTAAAATTTCCACCCGCTTAATGGAATCAATCCCTAAGTCCGACTCCATCTCCATGGAAAGCGACAGCATGCTCTCCGGGTAGCCCGTCTTTTCGGAAACCACGGAGAGCAGGATGGCGGATAGCTGGGGGATAGCGGCCTTCGGCTGCGCCGCTGCGGCCGGGGCCGGAGGCGGGACCGCCGCCGGGGCGGAAGCCGGAGCGGGAGCCGGGGCGTGTGCAGGCGCGGGCCGGGGCGCTTCGGCCCTGCGGGTCATGGGAATGACACGGGCTGCCGGCGCGGGCTCGCTCTTTTCTCTTGCGAAAGCCGGGGCCGCGGGCAGCTCCTCCCGGACCGCAGGGGCGAAGCTTGCGGGCATCTCCGCGCCGGGCGCGGAGAGCCGGAGGGCTGCCGAGGCAGCCGAGGTCTGGGCGTCCAGGTACTTCCCGTGCACGGCCAGGGTCTGGGCCTGCAACGCGTGGAAAAGCTCCATGTTGCGGTCCATGCCCGCGGGAAGGCTGCTGCCCGGAGATCTCTCGGCCAGCCCCACCATCTTCTCCATGAGCGAAGCGAAAGAGCGGGTATAGGCCAATTGGTTTTCCAAGTACTGCTCGTGAGCCGAAAGCCCCTTTTCATGCAGCGAAAAATAGTGGGAGAGAAGGTCCCCGGAAGCGGGTTGGGCTTGGGGGCGGGCCGTGACCGGCCTTGCTTCCGCGATGGGCGCGGCCTTTTCCATAAAAGAAACCTCCTCGCGTTTTTCCATGACAACGGCGGCTGCGGCGGCGTGGGCGGCCGCTGAAGGCCGGGAAACTGCATGGAGCCGCGGGGCCTTGTGCGGCTCGGACGATTGAGGAACGGCTTTTTCTTCTGCGACCACGGAGAGGGGCAGGCTTTTTGGCTTCTCCGCTTGCGTTGCCTCGCCGCAGCGGATGAAGGGGCCCTCGGCCATGGCCTGGGTATATGCCGTGCGCGTCTTCTCGCTCACGTAGTTGGCACCGTTCAGAGTGACCGTCACCCTCCCCGCCGCCGGCTTTTCCTCCTCGTAAAGCTCCACGGGCCCGGGCCCCAGGTCTTTGATACCGATCCCGGCCACGGCCAGGGCGGCCTGGGCCTCACGGGCCTTGCGCTCGGACTGGTCCGGCTTCTTTCCGTTCACCGACAAGGCCAGATGGGGCCGTTCTCCCAGAATGGTCTTCACCAGCCGGGTGAGAACATCCTTGGGACCAAACTCCACGAACACCCGCGCCCCGGCGGCATAGAGGTTTTCCACCTCTTCGGCGAAGCGGACGGGGCTCACCAGGTGGCGGGCCAGGATCTCCTGCGCGGCTTTCGGCTCGTTCGGATAGGGCCCGGCTGTCACGTTGGAAAAAACCGCGGCCCGGGGCTTGCCGAAGGCCGTTTGGAGCACGGCCTCGGCAAAGGGCGCACGGGCATGCTCCACCAGGGAGGTGTGGAAGGCGGCCGAAACCGGAAGTGCAACGGTCTTCATGCCCCGGGCGGAAATCTTGGCGCAGGCCTTTTCCAGCGCTTCCCGGGCGCCCGCGATAACCACCTGCCCGGGTCCGTTCTCGTTGGCCACAAAGACATCCGGCAGGCCTTCCAGGGCCGCCTTCACCCGATCTCCGTCCGCCAGCACCGCGGCCATGCAACCCGGGTCCTCCCCTTCCGGCCGCGCTCCCATGACCCGGCCGCGCGTTACGGCCAGTCTTGCGTAATCGTCGTCGTTGACGGCGCCGGCGGCCCAGAGAGCGGTAAGCTCACCGAAACTGTGGCCGGCGAAAAAGTCAGGACAAAGGCCCGCATCGGCAAAAAGCCGGAAGAGCCCCGCTGATACGCTCCCGATGGCCGGCTGGGCGCAGCGGGTGTCCGTGATGGCCTTTTCCTGCTCCCGCGCTTCGGCCTCGGCAAAGGCCGGCGGGGGGAACATGACGCTCGAAAGGGTCGAGCCGTTTTGCCGCAGAAACTCCCGGTCCATTGCCTGGATGGAGGAAAAGACCTGGGGAAAGCCCAGGGCCGCGTCCCGAGCCATATCCACGTACTGGGAACCTTGGCCGGAAAAGAGCGCACAAACCTTTTCCCCCGCAAACAGGGCCCGGGGCGCGAAAAAGGCCCCGCGGCAAAGCTCGAAGGATGCCTCCGCTCCCTTTTGCGAAAGCGCCTCCGCGGCCCTGGCAAGGATCTGCCGTGCCTCATCGGAATCGGCGCAGATAAGCCCCACGCGGGGCGCATCCTGCGGGATTGCAGGGGCGGCGCTTTCCTTCACGAGTTTCGCCAAGCATGCCGGATCCCTGGTGAGAAGGCTTTCCGCCTCCTGCAGCCGGGAAACGAGCCCGTCCAGGCTTGCGGCGTGGAAAAAAAGCGGGAGCAGGCGCTTGGGAGCCTTTACCCGGGCGCAATCCTCTTGCCCGTGCTCCTCCAAGACGAAGTGGTAGTTGGTGCCGCCGAAGCCGAAGGCGGAGACGCCGGCCCGGCGCGGGGTGCCGTTGGCGCGAACCCAGGGCCGGGCCTTGGTGTTCACGTAAAAGGGAGAGCCTTCCATGGAAAGCTTGGGGTTGGGTTTTTTCACGTTGATGGTGGGCGGCAGGGTCTTGTGGAAAAGCGCCATGGCCGCCTTGATGAGGCCCGCGGCGCCGGCCGCGCTCTTGGTGTGCCCGATCTGGCTCTTCACGCTGCCGATGGCGATGGAACGCGTTCCGGCTCCCGAATCCTCGAACACGCCGCGCAGGGCCGTGAACTCGGACAGGTCGCCCGCGGGCGTACCCGTCGCGTGCGCCTCGATGAGCCCCACGGTGGTGGGGGAAAAGCCGGCGTCCGTGTAGGCCCGGCGCAGGGCCTTGGCCTGTCCCTCGGGCCGGGGCGCATAGATGCTCTTGAACTTTCCGTCCGATGAAGCGCCCATACCGCGGATCACGGCGTAGATCCGGTCGCCGTCTCTCTCTGCGTCCTCCAGGCGTTTCAGCACCAGCATGCCGATGCCTTCGGAAATGATGATGCCTTTGGAATTTTCGTCAAAGGGGGAGCAGGAGTCCGCCGGCGTGAGCGCGGGGGTCTTGGAGAAGCACAGGTACATGAAGGGCGAGTTGTCCGTGTCCACCCCGCCCGTGATCATGATGTCGGAGCGGCGGTCGCAAAGCTCGGAGACCGCCATGCGCACCGCGGCCAGAGCCCCGCCGCATGCGGCGTCCAGCACGCAGTTCAAGCCGCCCAGGTTGAGGCGGTTGGCCACACGCCCCGCGATGACGTTTCCCAGCATGCCCGGAAAGGAGTTCTCCTCCCAGGGGATATAGGCCTTCTTGATGGTATCGGCCACCTTCTCCGCCTGCTCGGGCGGGATGCCGGCGCTCTCCATGACCCGCCTCCATACCGGGTACTGGAGGCGGCAGGTGAGCGGAGAGTAAAGCTTTTGCCCCCCGCCCACGCCCAGGGTCACGCCGATGCGGTCCCGGTCATAGGAGTCCGGGTCGCCGTAGCCGGCGTCCATGAGCGCCCGTTTGGCCGCCAGCAGGGCCAGGAGCTGGGACGCGTCGGTGACCTCCAGGATGTTGGGGGGAAGCCCGAACTCCAGGGGATCAAAGGAGACCTCGGGAATGAAGCCGCCGCGCTTGCTGTAGGTCTTGTCCGGGGCCTTGGTGTCCGGGTCGTAGTAGTCGGAGATCTTCCAGCGGTCCTCGGGCACGTCCCGGATGCAGTCCTTGCCGGACACGACGTTCTCCCAGAACTTGCCGATGCTTTCAGCCTCGGGGAGGAGGCAGGACATTCCGATAATGGCGATAGGGGTCTTCGCCAAAACCTGGGGGTCTTGGTCATGCGACGGATGGGGCTTCATGGCGGTCTCCCGGAAACGGGCCGCCGGCCTGCGGCCCTTGCAGCAAAGATGGGGATGGTTCGTGTGCGGAGAAGAGCGCCTGTGCGTCCCCGGACGCGCAGGGGAGAAGAAAGTCAACTCACCGGTCAGTTTAACTAACCGGTTAGTTAACTCAAGAGGCCTACTCTTGTCAATGGAATTTTTATGCGGAAAACAGCGGCGAAAAGCTTACCAGGTAACGCTCATCATGGTGCAGTTGAGGCCGCTCCCGATCCCCATGAGCGCGGCGTGGCGGCCGGAGGTCAAGCGCCCCTCGTCCTGCGCCATGGAAAGCGTGATGGGGATGGCCGCAGGGCCGATGTTCCCCAGGAAGGTATAGTTGAGGTGGGCTTTTTCGGCGTTGATGCCCAGAGTCTTGGCAAGCACACGCGTGTTGCGGGCCGAAACCTGGTGGGGAATATAGATGTCTATGGTGGCGTCGGACCAGTTGGGGAGCCTGCGGGCGGCCTCCCGCCAGGTGGCATGGGCCAGCTCCACCCCGAACTTCATGACCGAGGGCGCGTCGGCGATCATCCGGTCCTTCTGGCCCAGGCACAGGCGGCAGTGCTGGGTGGCGGCCAGGGTGACGGAGCCGTTCACCGAGTGGCCGCGGGGGGCCAGGTCGCTCCGGCACAAGAGCATGGCGGCCGCTCCGGAGCCCAGGGTGAGGGTGGCGAAGTTCTGGTGGAAGGTTTCGGCCGCGCATCCTGGACGAGAGAGGATCTCGATGGTGGTTTCGATGGGCTCGCGGCTGCTTTCCGCGTCCACGATGAGCGCGCGGGAGACTTCGCCCGACTCGATGAAGAGCTTGGCCGTGTTGATGGCGTCCATGAAGCCCAGGCAGGCATTGCCGATGTCGAAGTTGCGGCAGGTGGGGGGAAGCCCCAGGTTCCCGTGGACCAAGCTGGCCACCGAAGGCTCCACGTAGTCCTTGCACACCGAGGTGCTGATGAGAAGGCCGATGTCGCCGGGGGAAACGCAGGTGCGGTTGAGGAGCTTCCGGGCAGCGGCGGTGGCCGCCTCGCTGGCGAAGAACCCGGGCTGCCACAGCCTGCGCTCCCGGATTCCGGTGAGCCCCACGATGAGCCCCTTGGGGAAGTTGAGGCGGGCCATGGGTCCGGCCAGCCGTTCCTCGATCTCCGCGGAAGAAAGCACGGTTTCCGGAAGCAGGTGGCAGACATCTTCGATGACGCAACGGTGGCTCATGAAAGCGGTCCCCGGCGGGCTATGGATGGCGGGAAATTAGAATCAGCGGAACATCTGGTCGAAACCTTCCACCAGGTCGCGGACCTCCTTGAGCTCGGTCTCGTCCGCACCCAGCGTTCCCGCATCCTTGCGGGTCTCCTCGGCCACAGCGTCAACGTCGAAGAGCCGCGGAGCGAGCTCCGGATCGGCCTTGACGGCCTTCACCGTCCGCACCCAGACGGTTTCCCCCTCGCGGACCAGGGTCATCTTGCCGGGAAAAAGCGTCTGCGCCCCCTTGGCGGAGGCAAGCGTCTTCCAGGAGTCGTAGAGGCATTCCAAGCGGGGTGGGCCATCCGTGGATGCAGCCGGAGCGATCACGTAGCGCGCGGGCTGCAGGGTTTCCTTGTCCAGCCACACCTGGGGCCGGGAAAGGTCCGGGTAGGCCGCGCCGATGACATAGCAGATTCTTTTCCGGAACCTCCCCAGGGTGCAAACGGAGAGATCCACTCCGTCGGAGGACAGTGCCTGGGCGAGACCGACCGGATCGCGGTAGGTGAGGAGGCTCCGGTAGCGATCGGTGACATCGGGCTTTGCGGCCAGGACAACTCCGCCGCCCGCCTTGACCGTGGCGAGCGGGGTGGAAACCACCGTGTAGGAGCGTCCCGCCTGCTCCCGATAATCGCCGGGAAAGCGGAGAAACACCTGGGCCGTGGCGGGCCGGGGACAGGGGGCGTCGCCGGATCCTGGTGCGCTCCCCTTTGCCGCGGCCGGCTGCTCCGGCTTTCTCCCGCAGATCTCCTCCGTGGCGGAGAGGCGGCTCACCTTTGCCAGGGTCTGGCAGTACAGGGAAAGGATCTGCTCGGCGGGCGGCACGAAGCTCTGCGCCCTATGCGCGGAAGCGCAGAGAACAAGCCAGCAAGAAAGAAATACGGCTACTGTCCTTGTACGCATTGGACCACCGAGAACCGAGGCTTGGTCATGCCCGAAAAAAAAGGGGCAATGTTTTAGGAACCCGTCTTGTACAAACTTCCTGCTTGAGGGCCTTCCTCTCCCCTTTCCTCCAACCTGTTTCCCCTTACACCGCGGCATTTACTGCATTAAAAAGGCAGGCCTGAAAAGGTGCGGGGAAGGGGAGAAGGGAACCGCCTTTTCCCCGGGGCTTTTCCCCCTCCCCCGCGCTATCTTTTCCTTGCTCTTTCGAGGCTTACCGGCAGCCGAAGAGGTCGCCGGCGAAGCGGGCCGACTCCTCCAGATCTTCCTCGATGCGGATGAGCTGGTTGTACTTGGCCGTCCGGTCGGTCCGGGAGAGACTTCCCGTCTTGATCTGGCCGGCGTTCACGGCCACGGCCAGGTCGGCGATGAAGGTGTCCTCCGTCTCGCCCGAGCGGTGGGAGATGATGGTGTTGTATCCGTTCTGCTGGGCCAGGAGGATGGTGGTCAGCGTCTCGGTCAGGGTCCCGATCTGGTTCAGCTTGATCAAGATGGCGTTGCCGATGCCTTCCTCGATGCCCTTCACGAAGATCTCGGGGTTGGTGACGAAAATGTCGTCGCCCACCAGCTGGATGCGGGAGCCCAGGACCTCGGTCAGCCTGCCCCACCCTTCCCAGTCGCCTTCGGCCAAGCCATCCTCGATGGTCACGATGGGGTAGGTGTCCACCAGGCGCTCGTAGTAGGCGATCATATCATCGGAGGAGAAGTCTTTCTTCTCCGACGAAAGCACGTAGAGCCCGTTCTTGTAGAACTCGGAGGCTGCTGCGTCAATTCCCAGGGCGATGTCCGAGCCCGGACGGTAGCCCGAGGCCTCGATGGCCTTGATGATGAGCTCGAAGGCCTCGTCGTGGTTCTTGAGGTTGGGGGCGAAGCCGCCCTCGTCGCCCACCGCGGTGTTGTGGCCGGACTTTTTCAGGATGGTCTTCAGGTTGGCGAAGACCTCGGCGCCCATGCGGACGGCATCGGCCACGGAGTCCGCGCCCACGGGCAGAATCATGAACTCCTGGATATCCAGGTTGTTGGCGGCGTGGGCCCCTCCGTTGATGATGTTCATCATGGGAAGAGGCAGGATGTTTCCGTAGATGCCGCCCAGATAGCGATAGAGGGGAAGCCCGTAGGCGTCGGCCGCGGCCCGGGCCACCGCCATGGACGTGCCCAGGATGGCGTTGGCGCCAAGGTTGGATTTGTTGGCGGTCCCGTCCAGGTCCAGCAGGACCTGGTCCACGGCCGCCTGGTTGGTGGCGTCCATGTCCATGATGGCGGGCCCGATCTGCTCGTTCACGTTGTCCACGGCCGTCTGCACGGATTTGCCGCCGAAGCGGGCCGAGTCCTTGTCGCGGAGCTCCAATGCCTCACGGGAGCCCGTGGAGGCTCCGGAGGGAACCGCCGCCCTTCCCATGGCCCCGCTTTCCAGGTACACCTCCACCTCAACGGTGGGATTGCCGCGGGAGTCCAGGATCTCCCTTGCCTTCACGTCCGCGATCTGCGTCATGGCCGCCTCCTGATCTATGAATGGGTTTTTCTACGGAAAGCTGGTGTAGGAAATATCCCGGGAAGGGTCTGCCGGCCCGGGGGATTTTCGGGAGGCGGGGCAAAAACCCCGTGGTTGACAATTTCCCGAAAGATGATACCTACCTGTACGCGCTCGCGATGTCAACCGGATGCGCCGCCTGACGGGAAAAAGCTCGAAACCCGCCTGCAGCCGCGAACGAGGAAGCCATGGACCGGAACTCGCCCTACTACAGATCCCATCTCGTCGTGGCCGCGTGCCGGATCATTCTCCACCAAAGCGGAGCGCCTCCCACGGTCAAGGACATCGCCAAGCTCCTTTCCTACACCGAGGAAGACTGCCAGCATACCGTGAATATGCTGGAGAAGCTGGAAGTGCTACGGATCGTAGCCTCCGGTTCGGACGACCGCATTTTCGTGGAAGACCCGAAACCCTTGGAGGACCTGGCCCGGGAGCGGGAATCGGGCAAGATGGAGAAGGAACTGGACGAGTATGCGGAAAAGCGCAGGGCCGAGATGGACCGCATCAAGAAGCTGGCGACCGGGGAAGGCCAGCGCAAAAAGGACCTATTCGCAGCTTTGACGGAGAAGCTGAAAAAGGATGTTTCCAGCGGAAACGGGTAAGCTGTCTGTTTCAAAAAGCATCGGCCGAACCTTTTTGTTGACGAATTCCCGCAAAAGCTTGAATTTTCCTGATGCATCCCATAAAAAAATTATTGACAAGCTCATTGCCCTTGGTATAGGGCTCTCTAATCATTTAACTTCCCCGTTTAGACCCCCCAGGGCCGCATCCGGCTCTGTTTACACAACAAAGCAAAGAAGGAGGAGTGTCTTGGCAGAAGGAAGAGTGAAGTGGTTCAATGAAGCCAAAGGCTTCGGTTTTATCGAGCAGGATGGTGGACCCGACGTGTTCGTGCATTACTCCGCCATTTCCGGCACCGGCTTCAAAACCCTGGCTGAGGGAGATCGCGTCACCTTCGACGTGGTCAAGGGACAAAAAGGGCCGGCCGCGGCGAACGTGGTAAAAGTCTGACCCGATTTAGCGCCCAAGATTGACCAATCACAAAAGGGCCTCCGCGCAATCGGAGGCCCTTTTTCGTTCCATCCCTCCCCTAATTTCTATTTTTTAAATATTTACAATTAGTTATAAAAAATTCCTCCTTTGACAAAGACATGGGCAAGGTGTAGAGTCCCGCCCGCCCTGAGGACCGGCGCAATTTAGGCGCATCCCGGTCCGGGCGCGGAACAACCTGTCATTCAAGGAGGCCTATGAAGCTTTGCATGAAGTGCGCGCGGCTGGGCAATACCTGTTGCCAACGCAGCGACGTGCTGGTGACCGTCGGAGACATCCGGCGCATCTCTGACTTTGCCCACTCGCAGGATTTCTTCGAGTTCCGGATTCCCCGGGACCCGTCCTACCTCGACCCCGACGGCGACCCAGATTGGCAAAAGTACACCGTGGCTCCGGACGGTTCCCGCAGGGTGCTGAAAAAGACCCTGTCCGGCGACTGCTTCTTCCTGGGCTCCGCTGGCTGCGTCCTGCCCATGGACGTACGGCCCCTGGTATGCCGCCTTTATCCCCTTACCTACTCCGCATCCGGGATCAGCGGTTTTTATGCGGAATGCCCCCTGCATCTCATGGAGCCCGACGAATCGGTGGACCAGCTCACCGGAATCCCGCCCGAGGTCGCCGTCTCCGTCCATGACCTGCTCTATCAGGAGATCAAGTCCGGCCCCTGACCAAGAACGCAATCCATTAAAAATTTTTTTCCCTTTCCCTTTAGCACGCTTGGCGTGATAGGATATCTGTTCTCCTGGAACCGGACAACGGACCGCAGCAGGAACAACGCATCGGCATGGCCAACAGCCCTATGCTTTTGGCCCTGTCTGCAGCGATCTCCGTCCGGTGCGGGATGGCTGAAAATCCCTTCACC
>JBFMHL010000127.1:0-13926 GCA_040753055.1 Thermodesulfobacteriota bacterium
AAAAACAAAACGATTTGCGGGGGGAGGGGGGAAAACCCCTTTTGAAAAAGCCGGTTTTTCCCCCCTCCCCCGCACCCCCTCCCCTCTTTCCGCAAAACTTTTTGGCGCATTGGTCAGGGTAAGGGAACGGAGCTGCGCCTAAGCGCAAGTGACCAAATTTTTGATAGAAGCTGTTTCATAACCCCGGACCATGTTTCATGGCAAGGCGCGGGAAAGACGAAAAAGCGAAGCATACAGTTTGTATGTGAGCATTTTGAGAAGGCGAAGGAACGCCCACTTGGGGCGTCAGATGGGGTAATGAAGCAGATTATAAATTGCTTCCGATAAGATTGCATAACTCCGCACTTGCCCTTTTCATCAACTCCCTGGATCAAAAAGTTTTAGGGAAGGGGGGCTTGGGGGGAAAGCTCTTTTTTCAAAAAGGGTTTCCCCCCCAAAACCATCCGTCTTCTTTTCCTTTTTTATCTGTTCCCTTTCCCTTATCTGTAGGCCAGGAACTCGGCGATGCGGTGGGGCACCTTGTGGGGGTATTCCAGATGGGCGAAGTGGGTGCCCAGCATCAGGCGCAGGGATTGGACGTTTCTAAGCTTCTTCTTCATGGCGCGGGACTGGTAGGCCGGCGTGAGGAAGTCCAGCAGGCCGTAAACGATGAGGGTCTGGTGGGGGATGTATTTCAGGTGATGGTAGGAGTAGTGGGCGTCCAGCTCCTGGAAGAGCCGGAGGTAGTTGGGGAAGCTCTCTCCCAGCACGTCGTTTAGGTAGATGTCCAGGATGTCCTTGATCCTGGGGTTTCCCCGCAGGAAGCTGTAGAGGGTGCCCAGGGGCTCGATGAGGAGGCGGGAGCGTCCGGCCCGGCTCACGGTCCGGGCGATGGAGGGGTGCTCCCGCAGGGTGTCTATGAGGCGGTGCAGGAGGAGGTCGAAGCCGGGGATGCGGACGATGGGCTGGAAGCCGGTCATGAGGGCGCGGCCGTATGTGCCGTTGATCAGGACCATGCGGTCCAGGTTTTCCGGGTACAGGGTGGCGAACTCTAGGGCTACCTGCACTCCCATGGACCAGCCGATGAGGTGCACCTTGGAAATGCCCTCGGCGTCCATGATGGCCTTAAGGTCGCGGGCGTGGTTGGGGATGGACAGGTTCCGGATCCGCCGGGGCGACCCGGACTCGAACAGGCCCCGGTAGTCCCAGGTGAGGATGCGGTGGGCCGGGGCCAGGGCGTTCACGATGGGCTCGAAGGAGTAGAGGCGGCCGCCCAGGCCGTTGGCAAAGGCGACCACGTCCTCGGTGCCTTCGCCCAGGGACATGTAGGATATGCTCACTTCGTCGGCGGTCTTGACCTTCTTGTGGATGATGCGGTCTTCCCATTCAGGCTGTCTCGCCATGGACAGGGCCTTTCGGTTTGCGGGGATGGCGGCGCTCCGGGGCAGGGCTATCTCTGCCCGGTCTATGGCCGCACGAACGGGGGTTGCCCCCCGGTTTGCGGTGTTTTGCTATTCTCGCCCGCCTGCCGCTTCCAAGTCAAGACGAAGCGAGGGCAGGGCGGGGGATCCTTAGGCTTTTCCCCATACGCGCGCCTCTTTCAAAAGCAGGACAAGAGTGCTACCATGTCGGGCTGTTTGCATCGGCCCGCACATACCGCCCCTTTCCGGCCGGCGGGGCGAAAAGCCTCCGGCCCCTTTTCGCAGGATCGCCATTCATGGAAATTTCCAACAAGAAGCAGAAGTTCATCAAAAGAAACGCGGCAACCATGTCCCCGGAGCAGATGAAGGAGGCCGTAGGCCTTCCTCTCCGGGAGGTGCGGAAGATCTACCGGGAGATGGGAATCGCCTACGAGGCCGGGGAGGACGAGTCCGCCGGTTTTGAGGGCGCGGGCCGGCTTTTCCTGGCCGGGGTCTTCATTCTGTTTATTTTGATCGGGCCTTTTTTCATCCGCCTGCGGATGTACGACTTCGCCAACCTGCCCCAGAACGCCTTTGTCCAGTGCGGAGCGTTGCTTCTGGCGGCCCTGTGGATGGCCGACTGCATTTACCGCCGGAAGCTGGTCGTGGCCGGGGGGCCCTTTCTCCTTCCGCTGGCGTTGTTTCTAGTCTGGTGCTCCATTTCGCTGTTCTGGGCCGAAAACAAGTATGAAGGGGTGGTGGCCCTGCTGGGCTGGATGGCCAGCTTCGGCGTGTTGCTGATGACCCCCAACCTCCTGTCCGACGCCCGGCAGATGAAAGCCGTGCTGTTCACGATGTTTCTGGTCGGTTTCCTCATCGCGTTTTCGGGCGACCTCCAGCACTGGGGCCTGCACAAGTATGTGCCCTTCCTGGCGGACATCCCCCAGGTGTCTCCGCCGTCGTCCTTTTTCGCCAACAAGAACATGGCCGTTCCCCTGGTGAACATGACCGCGGCCGTGGGCTTCGCCTTCTTCCTCAAGAGAAGGGACCTTTGGTCCACCATCCTCCTGGGTGCGGCCCTTGCCCTTATGGCCGTTTACCTGGTCTACACCCGCACGCGGGCCGGCTGGCTGGGCTTCGGGCTCATGTGCATGTTTTTCCCCGCGGCGTTCTTTTTGAGCAGGGGCGGCGACAACCTGGGCGTGAGCTTCCCCCGGAAGAAGATGGTGGTTTCCGCGGTGCTGCTGGTCTGCGCGGTGGTGCTCACCAACGTGAGCGAGAAGGGATGGGAGTACAACCTGGGCAACATGCTGCACCGGATCACCTACACGGCGCAGGAGGCCTCCCGACACATTCTGCCCGGCCAGGGCGAAGAGGAAAAGGCGGCCGCGGCCGCGCCGCTGCCGGGCAATGTGGCCTCGGAGCTGGCGGGCCTGGACTTGCCCAAGCCCGTGGACATGACCCCGCCCGGCTCCCAGTACGACGAGTCCCAGGAGCTGCGCTGGGCCATCTGGGAAAACACGCTGGTCATGGTCAAGGAGCACCTGCTCCTGGGCGTGGGCCTGGGAAACCACAAGCTGGTCTATCCCCTCTATGCCCGCAGGGCGGTCATCGAAAAGAAGTTCTCCGAGCTCTCCCAGCTCATGAATGTCCACAACGATTATCTCCAGGCGCTGGTCGAGGTAGGGATCATCGGTTTCGCGTTCCTGGTCTGGTTCTTTGTAGTAATGGTGCGGACCTTCGTATTTCTTCTGAAAAAGGCCGAGCCGGATAAAAAGCTCTTCACCATCGCCATGATGACGGGCGCCCTTGGCCTTTTCGTGGATGCATTTTTCAGCTTTCCCTTCCAGAGGGCGATTCCGCCCGTGTTTTTCGCCACCTACCTCGGGATCATGAGCGCCTACCGGAACGAGCTGAAGGGAAGCAAGGCTTTTTCTGCCAACTGGAAGGCCGCCCCGGCCCTGGCCCTGATCCTGGTGGCGGGGTTTGTCTATGCGGTGCGGCTAAACGCGCGGTGGATGAAGGCTGACGAGTACTACCTGGCGGTGACCTCTCTGGAAAAGGCCGAGAACTGGTCGGGAGTCAAGTACTACGCCAACCTGGCGATCCAGGAGAACCCCAACCGGGCCAAGGTTCTTTCCTACATGGGGCGCGCCTATATCGAGACCGGCGACTTCAAGGACGGGGCCGCCAGCCTGGAGAAGGTCGTCGCCGCCTATCCCCACCACATGAACGCGCTGTTGAACCTGGGCGTGGCCTACGGCAGCCTGGAAGAGTATGAAAAAGCCCTGGACGCCTACAAGAAGGTGCTCCGCATCAAGCCCGACTATGCCAAGGCCCACAACAACCTGGCCAACATCCAGATGCGCATGGGAAAGAACCAGGAGGCCTTCCGTTCCTTCTACCTGGCCAGCCTCTACGACCCCCAGAACCCGGTGATCCGTTTCAACCTGGGGATCATGGCCCTTGCCTTGGCCAAGTATAACACGGCGGCCTGGGCCTTTGAGGAAGCGCTCCGGCTGAGGCCCGACTGGCCGCCGGCGGAGAAGAACCTGGGGATCGTGCTGTTCCAGAACCTGGGACGCAAGGAGGAAGGCCTGGCGCATTTGCAGAAGGCCATTTCGCTGGATCCCAGCCTGGCCGGGCCGGGCCTGGGCGAGCCCAAGGAGGGGGTGGTGACCCGCTACCCCGGAACCATCGGGCCCCAAGGGGCCTTCCCCGGCCTGAGGCCGTGACAGGGCAACCCGTCTCATTGTAAGATTTTTTCGTCCATGAAATCGGAAAGCCCCGAAAAGTCCGTCCCGGTGCCGGTGGCGGTCCGGCGGCGCGCGTGCCAGTCCTGCGGGAGCCCCCACGTGGGCCGGAAGCGCTACTGCAGCCGGGAGTGCCGCCAGCGGCTCCTGGGAAAGCTGGCGGTCACCACCAACCTTTTGCGGGCCATCAACACGCGCTGGGCCACCTTCTGGTTCACCGAGGAGGTGATCGTCCTGAACGTGGCGGTCTGGAACGACCCCGAGGCCGTCAGCTTCCTGTGGGAGCGGGTGCCGGGGGGCAGGCCGGGGGACGACCTGGCCCGGCTCACCGAGCACCTGGGCTGCGCCTGGTGGGACGTGCAGAAGAAACGCGGCTCCCGGACCCAGTCGGGCATGTCCGTGCTGGCCGAGGGAAAGACCGGCTATGCGCGCGCAACCCTGCTCCGGCCCCGTTCGCTCCATGCGCCCCGGGTGAGCGGCCGCCACCTGACGGTGCTCTCGCTGGCCCGGGAGGACCTCCTGGGCGGCGATCCCATGGCTGCGGTAAAAAACGCGTTCCGCCGCCGCGCCAAGATGCTCCACCCGGACGCCAACGGAAACGCCGAGCTGTTCCGGCAGCTCCACGACTCCTACGAGGCCCTCCTCTCCTGGGTGGAGAGGCCGCGGCACTTGCGGAGGGTGGGGCTTCCGGGAAAGTGGACCTTCACCGGCGCCCGCTGGGTGCCGCCGCTCCACGGCGCGGGATAGGGCCGGGCGTTCTCCCTCCGCTGCATTTCCTCCGGGGCCGCAAGAGCCGGCCCCAGCAGCCTTCACCCGAGCTAGACCCAGGATCTTCGAAATGCCTGAAAGAGGGGTCCCATGAGAAAGCTCCTTTGCCTGGCCCTGGCGGCGGCGCTTGCCTGCGCGCTGCCCGCGGCCGCCTCGGCCCGCTCCCTCACCCTGGCCGTTGTGACCAAGCCCGGCTCCGCCCAGAACGTGGCCGCCGGGCAGCTCGCCTCTTTGCTGGAGGCGTTTTCCGGCGGCGATTTCCAGGTGGAGATCCTGGACTCGGGCCGGGCCGGGGACGAGTCCCAGATCCTGGAAAAGATCCGCAAGGGCAGCCTGGACATGGCCGTGGTCACCGCCGGCCCCTTCGACGCCTACAACGTGCTTTTGGGCGTCATAGGCCATCCCTTCCTGTTTTCGGACTACGCCCAGGCGGATGCCGTGCTCCAAGGGGCTCTGGGTGACGAGATTCTTGCGGACCTTGAGGGCGCCGGCTTCGTGGGCCTGGCCTTTTCCGAAAACGGGTTCAGGAACCTCACCAACAACAAGCGCCCGGTTAAAAGCCCCGGGGACCTTTCCGGCCTGCGTATCCGGGTCATGGAGTCGCCGCTGCAGCAAGACCTGTGGCAGGCCCTGGGCGCAACGCCCGTGCCCCTTCCCTGGCCCATAGACAAGGCGCTGGCGGACGGCGCCGTGGACGGGCAGGAGAACCCCCTCTGGGTGGTGGACGAGTACGGGCTTTACAGGGTCCAGAAGTACATGACGCTCACCCGGCACGTGTACTCTCCCCACGTGGTGGTGGCCGGGAAGAAGCTCTGGGAGCGCCTGTCCGACAGGGAAAGAGGGCTCGTCACCCGAGCGGCCCGGGAAGCCGCCGCCTACCAGCGGGGGGAAAACCGCGCCCAGGAGACGAAGCACCTGGAGGATTCCCTGGGCCACGGCATGCAAGTGGAGGAAAAACCGGACATCGCGGCCTTCCGGCAAAAGGCCGCAGCCCTGGAAAAGCTTCCCTACTACCAGCAGGCCCGCGTCCATTCGCTGCTTTCGCGCATCCGCTCGCTGATCGCAGTAGACAGCCGTGCGGGCGGCTCCGAAGCATCCCAAAAAGAAAAATGAAAAGGTTTTTACGGAGGGATTGAAAGAGCCGCTCCCGCTCCCCGCCTCACGTGAGGATTGTCTGGCTGGAAGGGGCGGCAAATGACATGAGCGATGTCATCGGGTCGAAAAAGACCCCAAGCTTGTTTGGAGAGCCGTCTATGATCGCTTTTCAAGGAAAACGGGAGAAAAAGGGATGGCTTGGTAAAGAACAAGAGTGTATTGCGGCCCGGGGAGTCTTGGATCGGCAAGCTGCCAAACGCTCTTGTAGGAGCCTTTTACCCAGTCCATGATTTCTTTCCCGTAGTTCGGATCCTCTCCGAACCACCCGGTGCCGAACGCTGCGGGGTTCTTGGGGACATACGCTATGAAATCGGGCTTGGCGGCCCTTATCGCCTCAAGGACCTTGTCCTCGCCGAAAAGAAGCATCTCCGTAGGCATGAAGTTCATGTAAGGCGTGGGATTGATCGTTCTGGAAAGGTAGTTGATGATGATTCCTTCGGGCAGGACAAGCAGGGTTTCCCCCGGCTTCACGCTGGCTTCGATGACGTTAAGGAGTGCCTGGATCTGCCGCCCCCCCGGGCCGGATGTGTAGAAGTCAGGCCGGGTGATGATGATGTCCTTTCCCCGGCCCACCGGGAACGTTTTTTTTGCGAGATTGTCGGCGGATATCTTTACATAGAAGCATGCGTCGGCGACCAGCAGGGCGAGCACCAGGAAGCGCAAAAGCCTGCCGTTCCCGAGGCGCCCGGAGGCCTTTGGAAGATACTGAATCAACAGGCATGCGAAAAGAAGGGTGGCCGGTACCGCCAGGGCGAAGCCGAACATGAACACAAGGGGATTGAGGAGGATTTTGGCCAGGAGAAAAAGCGAAAAAGCGCTCCAGAGCGCGAGCCCCGCATTTGCGTGAGCCTCGGCCCTAGAGGAGGACTTTGAGAGGGCCATTCGGGTAAAGGCGACGAGGGCCGCGGCGCAGATGAAGGGGAGCGGGCCGCCTTTCACGAGCAAAGGAAAAGTCCAGCTCTTCTGCAGGGCGGCAACAATTGCAAAGAGGACGGCACCGAGCAGCCACGCCGGCCTGCGTTCCTTCCGGTTGCCGAAGAGGCCCAGGTCCAGGGAGAGGGCGGCGGCAAGAATGCAGCAGCAGCCGAGCAAGGAGACAAGCATGGTGAAGAGATTCTCGATCGGCCGGTCCACTCCCATGACATTGTCATAAAAAGGAACTTCGAGACCTTTGCCGGAAAAGTTCGCAATCCAGCCGAACCACAAAGCTTTGCAAGCACCCCCAAGCCCCAGAGGGACCGCGAGAAGGAGCATCGTCAGAAGGAGCACTCCCAGGGACGAAGCAGCATAGGTCCCGGCCCATCCCGGAAGGCGCCTCCATGATGAGCGATGGAAATGAAATACGAAGCACCATCCCAGGAGGCTGGCGACGCCTGCGGCAAGTATCGCCTCGGCCTTTGTAATGAGGACAAGGCCGGTGATGCAGCCCAGGCAGGCAAACAAGCCCTTCTGCGGAGCGGCGAGGACGCGCCCCCATAGGATCACAAGCCAGGTCGCCAAGGCAACGCCCCAAGTAAGATCCTGGGAATAGGGGAAAGCCCAGGAAAAGGAGCCTCTTGCCGTAAATTGGGAAAAGGCGAACACGCACAGAAAAACGGAGCAACATGCGGCGGCAGTAAGAACTCCGGCGACTTTGCGAAAAAAGATGAAGATGCCGGCGGACATCAAGGAAATCACCGCGAGGTTTACAACGGTAAGGGCAAAGAGGGAGGCTCCGAACATCCGGAAAACAGCGGCGTATGCATACGGCGCAAGAGGTCCTTTAAACCAGGCGATGTCGCGGAAAAGGACCGCACCGTTCAGGAGCCGCCAGGGGGGGTAGATCTCCCCGCCGGAGTCTATGAGGAGGTCCGGCCATTTGCCCCAACCCAACCATGTGAGAGATGCGAATAGGACCGTGACAAGAGCGATGGCGGCCGGTGAAACAATATCCTGAGAGCTTTTTTGTTTCACCGCTGTTTCCTCGGCGTCGGTGGTGGTGTTTTCGAGAACTGCGAATTCGCGCAAAACCGGGGCGTACCTTCCCTGCCGGGTGCGCCCTTCCAGGGCAGCGCGAGCCCGGCGAGATCACCCGGCCCACGGCCGAAGCAGGACAATCCCGCGGGCCGTTCAATTCTCCGCACCTTCCTCGGTGCTTCCTGGATGGCCATTTCGCTTGAGAAGTCCTTTTCGACCGGTCCGCACCGTTGGCCCATCGCCGGAGCTTTCCGCCGCAAGTGAGCAGGGGAAGCCGGATGGCCTGCTTCGGACGGTCGAACCTGGCCGCGTGCAGTCTGCATCACAAAGCAATACTTCCTGGCCGCGTTGTGTTCAAGGGTTATTCCCCGAATCCCTCCTCTAAGAGAAAGCCCGGCCCGGCCAAACCGGCTCGCGGGCGCAGGAAGGCCGCAGCCTGAATCAGCTTCATGGAGCGAGCTTCTTTCATGCCACTGCCTTGGCCTTGGGCGGCCGATTCCGCTGGCAGGTCGTTTTCCGCCAGGTAAAATAAAAAATAGAGCGTTTGCTCGTTTTTCTTGACTTGTTCAAAAAACAATGATAGAAATCCGGGAACTTATAAATTTTGCTCGGGAATTGATTAAAAATCATGAGTGTATTGTACCTGGTACGCCACGGCCAAGCCTCCTTCGGTGAGGCGAACTACGACAAGCTCTCCGCCCTGGGAGAACGCCAGGCCGGAATAACGGCCGGCTTTTTTGCCGGTCTTCCCAAGCCCGTGGACACGGTGATCTGCGGCCGTATGGTGCGTCATCGCCAGACCGCGGATCCGTTCTGCAGGACCGCTCCCCGCGAGCCGCTCATCCGCGAGCACTTCGACGAGTTCGACGGGCTCGCGGCATGGGTGGAGGATGTGGGGAAGATGGCCAAGGCCGACGCGGCCGTGGCCGAGGACCTTAAAAACGTGCTGGCGGACGAGCGGGCCTTCTCACGGGTGCTGCAAAAGGCCTTGCGGCGTTTCGTGGAAGGGTACGCCGACCCCAAGCTGGCGGCCCTGTGGGCGGCCTTCACCCAAAGGGTGCGGGAGGGCATGCAGAGCATCATGGCGGGCTTCGGCCCCGGCGCCCAGGTGGTGGTCTACACCTCGGCCGGTCCGGTTGCCGCCGCCGTCCAGATGGCGCTTTCCCTTTCCGACGCCAAGGCCATGGAGCTGGCCTTCCAGGTCAAGAACGCCTCGGTCACGGCGTTTCGATACAACGAGCAAGGAATGGTGCTGTCCTCCTTCAACGAGGTGGGCCACCTTTTCGCCGAAAAAGACAACACATTGATCACCTACCGGTAAAATGCATGGGGAGGAAGCCATGGACTTCGACATAGACGAAAAAATGCAAGCGATTCTCTCGCTGATCAACGAGTTCGTGGACAAGGAGCTCATTCCGCTGGAGCGCGAGTTCGCCGTGAAGAGCTTCGGCGAGATGATGCCCGTGCTGGAGCAAAAAAGGGACCTGGTGAAGAAGATGGAGCTCTGGGCCCCCAACCACCCCAAGGAGCTGGGAGGCATGGGCCTGAACCTGGTGGAGCACGGGCTGGTTTCCGAGGCCCTGGGCCGCACTCCTCTGGGACACTATATCTTCGGCTGCCAGGCTCCGGACGCGGGTAACGTGGAGATCCTCCATTTGCACGGCACCGAGGAGCAGAAGAAAAAGTACCTGGAGCCGCTGGTCCAGGGCAGGATCCGCTCCTGCTTCGGCATGACCGAGGTGGACACCCCCGGCTCCAACCCCGTCATGCTGGAGGCCACCGCGGAGAAGGACGGCGACTCCTACGTCATCAACGCCCACAAGTGGTACACCACCTCCGCGGACGGGTCCGAGTTCTGCATCGTCATGGCCGTCACAAACCCCGAGGCGCCTCCCTACCTGCGCGCCAGCATGATCATCGTGCCCACCGACACGCCGGGCTACAACCTCATGCGCAACATCCCGGTCATGGGACACTCGGGCGACGGCTACTTCTCCCACGGCGAGATCATGCTCACCAACTGCCGGGTGCCCCGAACAAACCTTTTGGGCCCCGAGGGCGCGGGCTTCGTCATCGCCCAGGAGCGCCTGGGGCCGGGCCGCATCCACCACTGCATGCGCTGGCTGGGCATCTGCAAGCGCGCTTTCGACCTCATGTGCCACCGGGCCGCCCACCGGCCCATTGCGCCGGGCAAGACCCTGGCCACCCGCCAGATCGTCCAGCAGTGGGTGGCGGACTCGGCTTCCGAGATCCAGGCGGCGCGGCTCATGGTCCTGCATGCGGCCTGGGCCATGGAAACCAAGGGCCACAAGGAAGCCCGGGACGAGGTGTCCATGATCAAGTTCGTGGTGGCCAACACCATGTGCCGGGTGGTGGACCGGGCGCTGCAGGTCCACGGGGGCCTGGGCATGACCGACGACACCGTGCTGGCCTTTTTCTTCAGGCACGAACGCGCGGCCCGCATCTACGACGGCGCGGACGAGGTGCACAAGGCCTCGCTGGCCAGAAGGATATTGGATACGTACAAGGATAAGAAAGTACAGTAAAAAGTTTGCGGGGGCGGGGGGAGAAACCGCTTGTGAAGAAGCGACTTTTCCCCCGCCCCCGCACCGTTACCCCCCCTTCCTCAAAACTTTTAGATTCATGGGCAGGACAACCCCCGCCTGCTCTTTGACTTCAACCCCGTTCTACGGTTCTTCTCAATAAAAGCTTAGTGAATCCTATCAATTGGGATACAATGCCCGGCTATTGAAGCCGAATCCGGTGACGGGGATCTCTTTCCCCGCAAGCCATCCCAATTGTATTGATCTCTTCCATAACTCATTTGCACTATGGAACTTGTCCTCGGATTGGAATCGGAGAGATGGAGATCCCCCAGAAGCTTCCGGCGGTTTTGACGGACTGCGCCCAGTATGCCCAGCGGGACTGGGCCCGCTTGGAGATCCATGTCCTGATCGAGCTTGGCGGCCCGCTGGACCGGCAGCGCCTGGCCCGGGCCCTGCGCCTCTGCCTGGACGCGGAGCCGGTGCTGGGGTGCAGGCTTGTGCCCCGGCCCGTGGGGGCCTTCTGGCAGCGGTTTTCGGCAAAAGAGCTCGATGATTGGCCCCTGCTGCGATTGGCCGATCCGGGCCGCGATCCGCAGGAAGCAACCGCAGCCTTCCTCTCCGAGCCCCTGGATCTGACGGCCGCGCCCCAGGTTGCGGCCCTGCTGGTTCCGGGAGGGGAGGGGGATCTTCTGGTGGTAAAGGCGGGCCACTTCGCCCCGGACGCGGGCGGAGTCAAGGACTTTCTGCGTCTGCTTTGTCTGTGCTATCGAGGGCTTGCCTCCGATCCGGGCTTCTCCCTCCCGCCCAACCTGAAGGACCGCGGGCTTTCCCAGGTGTACCGGCATTTTTCCACGAAAAGCCTGCTTGCCGGCTTGCCGTCCATGCTCGGAAGCTTCCGCTCCCACATCTCCCCTGCTCCTGCGGCCGGCTTCCCCTTGGCGGAAGACCCGGAAAGCCCTCCGGTCTTCAGCGTCCGCCGCATTCCTCCGGAACGCTTCGCACCTGTTCAAGACGCGGCGAAAAGAGCGGGCGCTACCGTGAACGACCTCATGGCCGCATCCCTCATGCGCGCCTTGTGGGATGTGCGGGAGGGTAACCGCGGCCTGCCGCTCCGCCTGGCCCAGACAATGGACCTCCGGCAGCTCATACCGGGCGGAAAGGCGGAAACCGTCTGCCACCTGACCTCGGGCTTTTTCCCGAGCATCGGGCCGGACCCGGGCCGGGATCTTGCCCAAACCCTGGCAAGGGTGAAGGCCGACATTGACGGTTTCAAGGAGAGCCTTTTCCCCTTGCGCCTCCTGTGGATGAACGGGCTGGTTTTCGGGAGCCTTCCGTTCGGAGCGGCGGACCGGCTGATGCGGGAGTCGTGGAAGGGGATGCGGAAAAAGGCCGCCGCTCCGGTGCTTTTGACCAACATGGGGCCCATTGCGGAGGACTGCGTGGACTTCGGGGCCCCGGCGACGCGCTATGCGGGATTCTTGGTGCCTCCGCTCCTTCCGCCTACTTTCGGGGTGGGGATTTCCGGTTTTCGCGGCGGGATCACCCTTTCGGCGGGGTTTCCGGGCGCCGGAAACAATAGTAGGGAGGTGGAGCGGCTGTTCGACGCAATGGAGAAGGAATGGGCGAGCTTGGAACACATCTCAGAATAGTTTCTCTACGAGGACTATTCCATTATTAAATGCTCTTTCTTTTCGCGGTGAAAGCGTTTTTATGCTGCCATTATGGGCTGTAAGCCTCGTGTGGCGACCTTTGGGTCTGGTTCAGAAAGTTTTGCGGAAAGAGGGGGGGCGGGAGAGGGGGGAAAGGCTCCTTTTTCAAAAGGGGTTTTCACCACTCCCCCGCAAATCTTTTACGCTTTAGTCTTTTCTTCGCTTTTTCTATCTTTTCCTGCCGTTACTTCTCCACCGGGAAGCCGTTTTCCTCCCAGCCCTTGATGCCGCCGGGGCAGCGGTACACGTTGGTGTAGCCCAGCTTCTTGGCCCACATGGCGCCGTTGTGGCTGCGGCCGCATTTGGTGAAGCCGCAGTAGAAGACCAGGAGGCGGTCCTTGTCGGGACCCAGGAGCTCCTGGAACTTGGCCTTGGTGGCGTCGTCCATGGTTTCCATCTCGGGGATGGGCAGCTCGAAGCAGACCGCGCCGGGGATGTGCTGTTTTTTGAAGGAGTCTTCCAGGGGCATGGTGTCCACGATGAGCATGGGTTTCTTCTCTTTGATCCAGGAGTCCAGCTCGGTGGTGGAGACGATGCCGTAGCCGCCGCGGGCTACTTCGCGGGCGAACTTGACGGCCAGGGCTTCGTTGTTGGCCTCTTCCTTGCCCCAGGAGAAGGCGGCGCTGCTTGCGGCGCAGAACGCCAGCAGGGAAACCATGAGAAGGGCGAGTCCTTTTTTCATCGGGGATATTCCTTTCGCAATGCGTTGGTGATGAGGGCGAGCGCCTGGGCCGGGGTGCGCGGCGAGCGGCCGTAGGCCAGGCGGAAGCCGTATAAGGTAAACACGGAAAAGAGCATGGCGATGTCGCGCCACAGGGCGTTTTTGAGCGTGCCGATCTCGGCCAGCTCGCCGTTGGAGAAGCAACCGCAGTCCACGTCCAGGCCCGAGAGGATGCCGTAGTAGAGGACCAGGCAGAAGAGGGCCAGGAGGGCGGCGACGGAGGCGAGCGAGCCTTTCAGGTCGGCCATGAGGGCGATGCCGGCGGCCATCTCGGCCAGGGGAAGGCCGACGGCGGCGAAGGGAAGCAGAGGGCCGGGCACCAGGTGATAGGTGGAGATGAGGTCGGCGAAGGCGTGGGGGGCCGAGATCTTGACGGCGCCGGCATAGAGGAACACCGCACCCAGGAACAGGCGGACCAGGCGGTAGGCCCACAGAGCGAAGGCACCGGGCTTGCCCGGTTCCGAATCACTTTTGAATTTCAACCGCTTGTTCAGGGCTTCGGAGCGCACGGAGTTCCCCCGTTGCCGGCAAAAAGGTCTTGCGGCTCATATCAATGAGAATATCTATTCGTCAAATTGATAGTTGCTATGGAAATCGGAGGGTGCGCGCCAGTTTGCCTATACCACCGTAAAGACTGATAGGGCTGGGGGGGAAACAATTGCCATCTCCGGGCATTTGACCCGGATTGCCGCCTTGGATTATGATCGCCGAGCTATAAGGTATTTCAAAAGTAAGAAGGGAAAAGAATTTGCGGGAAAGGGGGAAAAACCCCTTTTGAAAAGAGCGGCTTTTTCCCCCTCCCCCCTTTCCGGAAAACTTTTGGGGATTGTAAAGGAACTCCCACTAGCTTAGGGTGGGGGTATGAACATAAAATTCTTCGAACGCGTTGTAAAAACTGATTATTCTGCAACGATGTTTTTTGCCAGTCGATGTTGGAAA
>JBFMHL010000128.1:0-18936 GCA_040753055.1 Thermodesulfobacteriota bacterium
CACCGCCTGGTGATCGCCCGGGCGGTCCTGGGAGAGTGAGGCGGGAGCGAGTGAAGAAGCTCTCCCGCCCCTTGTTTTTCCTTTCGACCGAAGATAAAATGCGTTCATATGTCCAGCCCGGCGGGGGCCGGGCGCGGCATAGCAACTTGTCTAGGGGAGGAGCGACAAGGATAGGGATCTACCGGGGAAAGACGAAAGGACGGGCGCCATGGCAATGTCCGCGGAGTTTCCGGACCGCAGGAGGACGCCGCGTTTTTCCAGGACCATCTCTGTGCAGGTGCAGAGCGGGAGGCATGATGTCCTGGGGGGGCTGACGGACGACGCGACCGGGCTGAACATCGGCCTGGGCGGAGTCTGCTTTGTGAGCCGTTTTCCGTACCAGGTGGAGGAAGACTTGGACATGATGATTCGCATCGCCGACTGGGACCCCGAGGCGAAGCGCCGGAACCTTTACATCGCCGTATCCTCCATCCCTTACGTGGCCCGGGGCAGAGTGGTCCGCTGCGAGGAGCTGGCCGGAGGGGAATTCGAGGTGGGGGTTCGGTTCACGGACATAGCCGAGGACGACCGCAAGGCGCTCCAGAAGTACTTGGTGGTGTGACGGCCGGGCGGGGTGTAGATACGTTGCAGGAGCAAGAAAGAAAAAAGCCTGCGTCCGGAGGATTCCGGTCGCAGGCTTTTTGTGTTTTTTCTCTATGCGGGCCGCTGGTAAAGGGGCCTTTTTGTTACTCCACGCGGTGCCGGTAGGGATTGATGGAAAGAACCGGAACCGGCGAGGTCTTGACCACCTTTTCAGCCACAGAGCCGAAGAAGAGCTTTTCCAGCCCCTTCCTTCCGTGGGTTCCCATGATGACCAAGTCAATCTTTTCGCGGTTCACGTAGGAGATGATCTCCTCCGACGCGTCGCCCAGGACGACGCTGGCCTTGGCCACCTCATTGGGGGAGAAGTGCTTGGCGATGAACTCCTCCATTTTCTTCTCGGCGCCCTGCACCATCTCCTGCTCCAGCTTGCTGATGGAGATGTCCGGCACGTACATGGCGGTGAAATGCTCCAGGACGCGGACAACAAACAGCAAATGAATTTCACCTTCCCACCGTGCGGCTACGTTCTTGATGAAGGGCACCATGGTGGGGGAGACATCCGAAAGGTCCAGCGGCGCAAGGATTTTCTTGAACATGGGCTCCTCCTGGCAAGATGGTGATGGCGTAAGGCCGATGGAATCAAGGCATAGACTTCGATTGAAGCTTCACAATAGCCTTTCGCTTGGAAACATTCAACTGGAAAAACACCGCGGAGCCTTTATTTATTCAGGATTTCGTTGATTTTACGAGAAACCTGCTCGATGGTGAAGGGCTTTTGCAAAAAGCCGTCGCATCCTTTCTGCATGATCTCGGAAGCCAAGGACTCCAAGGTATAGCCGGAGGAAACCATCACCTTCATCCGTGGCGCGATCTCCTTTATCTTTTCATAGACCTCCGACCCGCTCATGTCGGGAAGGATCATGTCCAGGATGACCAGGTCAATGGAGCTGGCGTTTTCCGAAAGCGTGGCGATGCCCGAGGCGCCCCGGTCCGCGGTCATGACCTTGTATCCCAGGGCATCGAGGATCATGGAGCCGGTATGCCGGATCATCTCCTCGTCGTCAATGAGGAGGATGGTGCCCGAGCCGTAGGCGATCCCCGCAGCCGGCGTGAGGTCCTCGGCAAGATTGTGGGGCGAGGCGGGAAGATAGAGGCAGAACAGTGAGCCTTTTCCCGGTTCGCTTTCCGCGGTCATGAAGCCGCCGTGGTTGCGCACGATGCCCTGGGCGGAGGCCAGCCCCAACCCGGAGCCGGTGCCTCCTTCCTTGGTGGTGAAGAAAGGATCGAAGGCCCGCTTCAGGGTCTCGGGGTCCATCCCTTTTCCCGTATCCGCTACGCACACGCGCACGAAAGGCCCGGGCTCCACCTGCTGGGCCTTTGCCCGGTCCGGAGAAAGGGAAACTGCGGCCGTGGTAACCGTGATCTCTCCCCCTCCGCTCATGGCCTGCCACGCGTTCATGTAAAGGTTGATGAGGACCTGCTCCAACTGGCTGCGATCGGCTTCCACAGGGGGGGGGTGGCCGCTCTCCACCTTGATGCGGAGCTCCTTGCGGGTCCGGCCGAAAAGTCCGGCGGTCTTCTCGGCCAGCCGGTTCACGTCCACGGTCTTGACCTCGTACTTGCCGCCGCGGGTAAGCCCCAACAGCTGCCGGGTCAGCATGGATGCATCCAGAACATACTGCTGCGCGTTCTGGATAAGCCCGTGGCGCGGGTCGGCCGCGTCCATTCCCAGCAGTGCCAGGTTGACGTTGCCCAAAACCCCGGTGAGAAGGTTGTTGAAGTTATGGGCGATGCCGGCGGCCAGAGTGCCCAGGGCTTCCCTCTTCTGGGCCAGCATGAGCTGCTCTTCCAGCTTCTTCATGTCGCGTTCCGCGGCTATTTTTTCCGTCACATCGCGCAGGATGCCCCGGAAGCCCGTGGGCTTGCCGTCCCGGTCCCGCACGAGAGACGCCGACGCCTCCAGGTTGCGGATCGTTCCATCTTTGCGGATGATCTCGTAGCTGTGGATCTGGGTGGGGGTCCCGGTAGTGAAAATTTTATTGTAAATCTGATAGAGCTTCCGGGATGTTTCCGCGGAAGTGTAGTCCCGGTTGTTCAGTCCGATCATCCGTCCCTTCTCGTAGCCGCAGATACGCTCCCCGGCCCTGTTCATGAAGGTGATGTTCCCGGCGACGTCGGTTTCGTAATAACCCTCCTCGATACTCTCCAGAATGGTACGGTATTTTTCCTCGCTCACCTGGAGGGCCTGCTTGGCATTCTCCCACTGGGTCATGTCCCGGAGCAGATATACCCTGCCCGCTGGGTTTCCGAACTTGTCCCGGATCAGCGAGCGGGTCAGGAGAATCATCAGCTCGTCGCCGCCCGGGCGCACAAGACGGGCGGAAACGGTATGGGTGTAGGTGGTATCGTCCCGGGCCGCGTATCTGCGGCCGCTGGGATCCCGGTCGTCGCGGATTACCGCCACCTCCTCCAGCAACCGCCCCTTGGCTTCCTTCGGATTGATCTGCAAGAGTTCGCCCGCTGCCGGGTTCATGATCTCGATGCGGCCCGAGAAATCCGTGGAGATGAAGCCTTCCCCCAGGGCTTTGAGGGTGACGGAGAGCCTTTCGGTTTCCTGGTGGAGGGATTCCTCCCTTTTGGCCAGGTCGCTGACCAGAGTGTAGTAGCTGTGGACGGCCACTCCCACCACTGAAAGGCAGAAGGCCAGGAATCCATACTCCATCATGAAGAGGAATGCGGGAACATCCAACGTGGCATAGACGTCGTTGAAGCCGAGCAGGACCCAGACCAGGATTCCCGTGAGAAAGATGTTGGTCACCACAGGGTTTCGGTGCCTGTTTCTCACCCAGATCCGCAGCGCCTGCGCGCAGGCGACCGCGACGTAAACCAGAAACGCGATGCCTGCCGGGTTCAGGGTGGGCTCCACGTAGGGAACCGAAAGCCACAGAAAGGAACGGTGCACGAAGGAGTGGGATACGAACAGGTCCGTGGTCCACAGAAGCAGAGTAAGGACCGCGTGAATCGGCAGGAAGAAGCGGTTGTATCTCCTTAGGTCCATGTCGAAGTAGCGGTAGGTGAAGCCGTACAATCCATGGACGAGGAGAAGGAAGCTGGAGTACTGGACCAGTTCGCACAGGCGGTTGGCGCGGCCGGCCGGCAGGTTGTATTGGAAGAAGACGGCGAGGCCGTAGATGAATGCGGCCAGGGAAAGGGAGGAGCCCCAGGCGATCCACTGGGCACCGGGCCTTTTTTTATAGATGTAGGCGGTGAACACGGTGGCCAGAAGCGCCACGGCGGAAACGCAGAGGGATCCCGCCGACGCCGCCACAATATAAGGGCCGTGCATGGATACCTCCCGGAAGTCGGCAGGGCCGGTCGAGTCCGCCGCTTCTGTGCATCGGAACGGGCGGTCTCAGTTTACGAAAGGCCTGCGGAGAAGTGTGTCCTTCTGCCAGTTTCTATCATCTTTATGTGGATAATCAATATTATAGTTCAGCCCGCGCGACTCCTTGCGGCTGAGCGCGCATTGGATGATGAGCTTGGCCACCGTGGCGATGTTGCGAAGCTCCACCAGATCGGAAGTGACCCGGAAGTCCCAGTAGTAGTCCCGGATCTCTTTCATGATGTTTTCGATGCGGTGCTGGGCGCGGTCCAGGCGCTTCTCGGAGCGCACGATGCCCACGTAGTTCCACATGAAGCGCCGGATCTCGTCCCAGTTGTGGGAGACCACGATGGCCTCGTCGGAGTCGGTGGTGCCCATCTCGTCCCAGGCCGGCACGTCCGGCACCGGGGAATATGCCTTGGACGAAAGCTCGGAAACGGCACGCGCCGCGGCCCGGTCCGCATAGACCAGTGCCTCCAGCAGGGAGTTGCTGGCCAGACGGTTGGCTCCGTGGAGGCCCGTGCAGGCGCACTCGCCCAGAGCGTAGAGGCGCTCCACGTCGGTCTTTCCCTCCAGGTCCGTGGCCACTCCTCCGCACATGTAATGGGCGGCCGGCACCACGGGGATGGGCTCGCGGGTCATGTCGAAGCCGAAGGAGAGACATTTTTCGTAAATATTGGGGAAGCGCTCCCGAACGAATTCCGGCTTTTTATGGGAGATATCCAGAAACACGGACTCGTCTCCCGACTTCTTGAGCTCGGCGTCAATGGCGCGGGCCACCACGTCCCGGCAGGCCAGCTCCTTGCGGGGATCGTACTTCTCCATGAAGCGGGAGCCCCGCGCGTCCAGGAGGATTCCGCCCTCGCCCCGCACGGCCTCGGAGATCAAAAAGTTTTTGGCCAGGGGATGGAACAGGCAGGTGGGATGGAACTGGACGAACTCCAGGTTGGCGCAGGTGGCGCCCGCGCGGTACCCCATGGCGATGCCGTCGCCCGTGGCGATGTCCGGGTTGCTGGTGTAGAGATAGACCTTGCCCGCCCCGCCCGTGGCCAGGACCGTCACCTGGGCGCCGAATGAGTGCACCTCGTTCTTCCTTTTATCCAGGACATAGGCCCCGCAGCACGCCTCTTCGTGGCTGGTGACCACGACTCCCCGCTTCATGCGAACCGAGTAGGTGATGAGGTCAATGGCGATGTGATCGGTGAGCAGCGTGATCTTGGGGTGGCTCCGGACCTTTTCCGCCAGCACCCTCTCCACCTCCAGGCCGGTCATGTCCTGGGCGTGGACGATGCGCCGGGCCGAGTGTCCCCCCTCCCTGGTCAGGTCCAGGCACTGCTCGTCCCCTCCGGAGCCGCCTTCCGCCTTGAGGTTGAACTGTACGCCCCAATCGATGAGCTCGCGGATGCGGTCCGGGCCGGACTTCACCACCATCTCCACCACATCCGGGTGGCAGAGCCCGTCGCCGGCCGCGTGGGTATCGGCGATGTGGGCCTCGAAGGAATCGAGCTGGGAGAAAACCGAGGCGATGCCGCCCTGGGCCATGGACGTGGAGCCGTCCGTTATATCGCGCTTGGTGATGACGGCGACGGAGCCGTGGGCCGCCGCCTTCAGGGCAAAGCCGAGGCCCGCCACTCCGCTTCCGATGACCAGAAAATCAACCTTGTACTGCATGAACGGACCCTTCCGTATTCTTTCTCAGGGGAGAGCAATCTTTAGTAAAGGGAGGATCGCTTCTTTTTGGGTCGTACGATCCACCCCAGGAGAAAACCCGCCAATATGGCGCCTGCGCCGGCAAGAAACCACGAAAGGTTCCGGTTGCGCTCCAGGCTACCCAGAGCCCGGCGGGCCTCCGCCTCCTTCTCTTTTGCTTTGGCAAGCTCCGCCCGGGCCGCGGTGAGGTCCTTTTTCACGGCCAGGAAGGAGGCCGACTCGGCGGCCAGGGTTTCATAGCGCTGCTTCATCTCCGCGGCCGATTTTTGATCTTCGGCGGAGGTCCGGGAGAGGTCCTCGTTTTGCCGCGTTAGCTCTTCGATTTTCCGGGTCATCTCCTCGTTTTGGGCCACGATCCGGGGCAGGGCAGCCGCGGCCGGCTCCTCCTCGGTAAGGTAGCGGGAAACGGTCCAGCCCCGTTTGCCGGTGTCGGGGATCCGGACCAGGGACCAGCCGGAGCGTTCGTCCAGAAGCTCCAGACTCTGGCCCGTGGGGACCTTCGCAATGATCTGGAAGTCGGTCCCCGCTCCGGTGCGCACCATCACTTCGTGGAGGTCGTCCACGTAGACGGTCTTGGCGGCGGCCGGACCGGCCAGGAGAACACAGAGTAGCAGCGCTTGCAGGATGGTTCGTTTCATAAATTAAAAATCATAGATGGAGCCCGCTCCCAAGTCAATACAAGGTCGCACCGGGCGCCGGCCGGAAGGGGCGGGAAGCCGCAACCCAAGGCGCGCGCGGATTTCCAACCTTTAAAAAAGACCGGAGTGTGTTATAATGGACTAGAATCGGCGGAGCGGCGTAGATGAAGCCGGATCCGCGCATGGCATGCTTTCTTGCCGAAGCAGCTGAGTTTTTCCCGGGAGACCGGAATGATCGCCTTTGACCTCACTTGCGGCAACGGCCACCTCTTCGAAGGGTGGTTCGACGACTGCGCCAGCTTTGAAGATCAGCTTGCCAAAGGGCTGGTGACCTGCCCCGTTTGCCAGGACGAGCGCGTGGCCCGCATCCCCTCCAAGTTCGCCATCGGCTCCGGCGGCGAGCAGGGAAAGCGCGAGCAAGACCCGACCGCAGTCGCACGGGCGCAGATGGAGGTGCTCCGCAAGATATCGTCCTTTGTTCAGAAGAACTTCGACGACGTGGGGGCAAAGTTCGCCACCGAAGCCCTGAAGATCCACTACGGGGCCTCCGAGCCCCGCAATATACGGGGAGTCAGCACTCCGGCCGAGGAGAAGATGCTCGAAGAGGAGGGCGTATCCTTTGTCAAAATGCCCGTGCTGACCGAAGGCGATCCGGATCAGTAGGTCCGGAAAGGGACAGCCCGGTTTGCGGTAACGTGCCATTGTTTCACGTGAGGCAGCCCATCGGACGGCGGCAGGGCAACCGCCGGTGGAGGTCCCCGTGGTTTTAGGGGGATAGTTCCTTACCCATCCTTTCTTTTCATACTTTTCCCCATACTTTTAGAGTGCCGTCAAATCCTGTGAATCCGTAGGGATTCCTTGCCCTCCCTTTGTCATCATATAAAAATATACCTTAATTTAAATAAGTTATAGATGCCTTCCGGGCCATATCGCGAACCTTAGAAAAAAATCATCCTTTCTCCCTTGTCATTAAGACAATAATAGTTATCATTTTTGATTATGCCGACCGTGCCGGCGCTGGTACACCCCGCCGCGGCCTCTGATCAGGGCAGGCAGAGAGCGAACCGGCAATGATTTAGGGCGGCCCGTGATCGCCGCCTCAGCGGGTCCTCATCCCTCCGAGGCAAACAAAACTATGATTTACCCAAACAAAAGGAGAAGCACATGTCCCGTAACGAAGCCTTGAACAAGGCCCTGGAAAACCTCCAGGCAAGCTCCGGCGACGTCCAGGCCTGCGCCGTGGTTTCCGAGGACGGGCTCATCATCGCAAGCTCGCTTCCCCAGAGCATGGACGAGTCCCACATCGGCGCCATGAGCGCGGCCATGCTCACCATGGGAAGCCGCACCGCCCTGGAGCTCAAACGGGGTAAGCTCCAGCAGCTCTTCGTTAAAGGGGAAAACGGATACGTCATCATCATGTACGCCGGGCCCCATGCCGTTCTGCTGGCCATGACCGGCAAGGAAGCCAAGCTGGGCCTCATTTTCTTCGACCTGGCACGGGCTGCCGAGGAAGTGGAGAACATCCTTTTGTAAGAGCGCGAACCGAAATCCGAAGGAAAACCTACCGTTATCTTATTTGTCTAATGGCTGTCTGGTTTGATCTTCGGGGACGCTCGGCGCGCTGATGGTTTCGAGAAGGCACTATCCGACAGGAGTTATGACAACCGCTCTAATCACGAGCCAAGGGGCTATCCATGATCAAATTGTTCGAGCAAAACGGCCACGCTAACGTTATGATAGACGATCTGGGCACCGGGTCCATGGTGCAGGCGAACCAGCACATCATCGTCCACGGCAAGGAGGGCATGCTCCTGGATCCGGGCGGGCACAAGGTATACAGCGCCTTGTTTCCCCAGGTCGCTTCACTCATGCCCATCAAGGGCTTGAAGTACGTGTTCTTCTCCCATCAGGATCCGGACATCATCGCCGCGGCCAACGGATGGCTCATGGTCACCGACGCCGAAGCCTTTCTTTCCGGCCTGTGGATGCGCTTCATCACCCACTTCGGCGTGGACGAGCTGGCCGTGAAGAGGATCAGACCCATCCCGGACGCAGGCATGGTCCTTACCCTGGGAGACGCGAGGATCAAACTCATTCCCGCGCACTTTCTCCACTCCGCGGGAAACTTCCAAGTATACGACCCCGTTTCCAAGATTCTCTACTCCGGCGACCTGGGCGCCAGCCTGGGCCAGACCTACTCGCAGGTTACGGACTTCGACGCGCACATAAAGCATATGGAGGGTTTCCATAAGCGCTACCTTCCCTGCGCCAAGGCCCTCAAGATGTGGGCTAAAACCGTGCGTAAGCTGGATATCGAGATGATCGCCCCTCAGCACGGCGCGATCTTCGGCAACCGGGAGCTCTCCAATCGCTTCATTGACTGGGTGGAAGGGCTTTCCTGCGGCCTGGACCTCATGGGGGACGAGTACCCCATTCCCGAGTAGTGGCAGTTTTTCCCCGGCCTCGACTCGACGACGCTCGGGGATGTGGCGGGGAGCGGCAACAAGACGCGGCGGGTTTCCAATGTTTGCATCGGAAGCGGTTTTCGTGGATGCCATGCGCACCCTGGCCATGGTCATGGACCTGGACGAGGGCGAAAAGCTGAACCATGCCTGGCGGGTGGGGCTACTGAGCCTTGCCGTTGCGCGGGAGATGGGGCTTTCGCGGCCGGATCTTGTTTACTATGCGGGCCTTCTCCATGACGTGGGGGCCGTGGGTCTTTCCGATCACGTGATCCACCACGCCCAGCAGGGCTTCCGGGACCCGGAAGCCCGCCGGCACCCCGAGAGGGGGGCCCACATTCTGGAGCCCTTCCTTCCCTTCATGGGTCTGGACAAGATGGTGGCGGATCATCACGAACGATTCGACGGCAGGGGCTTCCCCGGAGGGAAAAGAGGCGATGATATAAGCCCGGCCGCCTCCGTGATCCACCTGGCCGACATCCTGGACATCGGTTTGCGCGGAAAGCCTTTGCAGGACCGCCAGGAAAAGGCCATACGCCTCGCGGGGCGCCAGTCCGGCGCCGCAGTGGGGGCCGCTGTGGCGGAGGCTGCCGCTTCCGCCATCGCAAAGGATCGCGCCTGGTTCGAGGACCTCTTCGAGCCGGAAGGCCCCAAGACCCAGGCAATGGCCGTGCACCTCGCCCCGCCGGAAACCGCCCGCTACACTCCCCGGGAGCTCATGGGCCAGCTCCTCTGGCTTTTTTCCCGGGTCATTGACGCCAAGAGCCCCGAAGTCATGGGGCACTCGGTGCGGGTCGCCGAGATCGCCTCCCGGATCGCGAGAGCGCTGGGGTCCGACGAGCTGAGCCTCTGGGAGGTTGCCTGCGCAGGGCTCCTGCATGACGTGGGAATCATGGGGCTTCCCCGGAGCCTGTTCATTCAGGACCGACCCCCGGAGCCGCGAGAGCGGCTGCGCATCGCCCGCCACGCGGTTTACTCCATGGAGATCATCTCCCACATCCGGCCGGTAGCCCATCTGGCCCTGGCTGCGGGCTCCCACCACGAGCGCTACGACGGCTCCGGCTACCCCCACCGCTCGCGCGGAGAGGACACGCCCCTTCTAGGCCGCTTGCTGGCCTTCGCCGACTTTTACGACCGCCTCACCTTTCCGGCCTCCGCCACGCGGCACTCCCACGCGGAAGCCATGAAGCGGATGCGGGAGGAAAAAGGCAAGCGCCTGGACCCCAGGCTGGCGGAAGCAGCCTTCGAGGTCCTCTCCGGCCTGGAAGGAAGGGAGGCGCTGCAGAGCCCGGACGTGTTTAAGACACTGTTCGGCAGCGGTGTGAGCTCTTGGGAAAGCGACGCTCTTGGGGAAAACCGGGCGGACCCCCGTTTCACCAAGGTTTCGCTCCTCTACCAGAGCTTTCTCATGAGCGCCGAGCCGGTCCTGTTCGCCGATGCGGAAGGCCGGGTGATGGACGCGAACCGGGCCCTGCTATCCGCAATGGGGACCGATCTGGAACGGATCGCGGGCCGGAAGTTGGAGGCGCTGGGCCTGAGCTTCGCGGCGACCGGGCCGGGGGAGACCGAGGAGCATACCCTGACCTCTCCGGACGGGGCGGCGCTGCAGTACCTGATCTCCACTCAGCTCATCCGGGATACCGCCGGCCAGACCCTGGGACGTATCCTGCACATGACGGACATCACGGCCCGCCGGCAGATGGAAATAACCCTCAAAGAAAAAAACCGGGCGCTGGCCGAGCTCAGCCGGATGAAGAGCGACATGCTGGCCATCACCAGCCACGACATGAAGTCCCCGTTAGGGGGGATCATCGGCTACGCCAGCATGATCAAGGACCTCCACGACGAGCTTTCGCGGGACGAGCGCCTGCGTTTTCTCGATCGGATCATCGCTTCGGGACGCCAGCTCGTGCGCTTCGTGAACGACATCCTGGACGCGTCCCGGATCGAGTCGGGCAGTCTGGAGCTTTTCTTCGAGCCCGTGGACCTGGATCCCATTCTTCGCGAGCTGGTGGACGAGCATTTGGCCGCCACCCAGGGACGGGAGCTCACCATCCGCTATCGGCCGCCCAAGGAGCCCCGCCTTGTTCGGGCGGACAAGGCGAGGATCACCCAGGTCCTGGCCAACCTCCTGTCCAACGCGGTGAAGTTTTCCCCGGACGGAGGCGTGGTCACCATCGAGTACGGCTTTTCCGCGGACGGGAGCCATGTGGTGAGCGTTGCTGACCGGGGCCCGGGCATAGCGGAAAAGGACCTGGAAAAGATATTCGAACGCTACTACCAGTCCGGCGGAAAAAACGGCAAAGGCAAGCCCTCTCACCAGGGCTCCGGCCTGGGGTTGTATATCGTGAAAAATCTCTCGGAAGGCCACGGCGGAAGGGTGGCCGTCCGCAACCGGCAGGGCGGCGGGAGCTTGTTCACCCTGACGCTTCCCCCGGCCGGTCCGGAAGAAGAATGAAGCCGTAAGGAGAGGGCGCCATGGCGCAGCTCAGCATTCTCATCATTGACGACGAGCCCGCTGTGCACGAGCTCCTCACCCGCTACCTCACGCTCTCCCATTACCGGGTGCGGAACGCCAACAACGGGAAGAGGGGAATCGAGATGATGGAGGAGGAGGTCCCGGACCTGGTGCTTCTGGACGTGCAGATGCCGGGAATGGACGGATTCTCCACCCTTTCCCTCATTCGGGAGAGGCAAAACCTGGCGGACGTGCCCATCCTCTTCCTCACCAGCCTGGACCGGCAGCACCTCAAGGTCAAGGGCCTGGAGCTGGGCGCGGACGACTACATCACCAAGCCCTTCAACATGTCGGAGCTTCTGGCCCGCATCAAGGCTTCCCTGCGCAAGACCGCCCGTTACCGCCGCACGGAGGGCATCCTGGCGGGCAACCTTTCCGACGTGTCCCTGGCCGATCTCCTGCAGAGCATGGAGATGGGCGCCAAGACCGCTACGGTGGAGCTGCCGGACATGGATGGAGCCGTGTATCTTTCCCAGGGGCGCTTCGTTCATGCGCGCCAGGGAAGCTTTTCGGGCGAAGCCGCGCTGGTGCGCATTTTCCTCCTGGAAAAGGGGAGCTTCTCCATCCGTTTCGGCGAGCTTCCAGGGGGCCTTCCCGCAGAGAGCCAGTCCCTCATGGGAATCCTCATGAACGTCCTGGCGGCTAAGGACGAGTTCGCGGCGATCCTTTCCCGCGTGGAGGAAAAGGCGCCCTTTATCCGCATCCCCGAAGGAGCGGCGGGCCTGGCGCTTCCCGAAAACCTGCCCCTTCCCGGAGTCTTTCCGCTCAAGGAGCTGGTGGCGGCCATGGAGGGAAGCCTCAAGGCAAACCTCAAATCGGTGGTGGACGCCGTGAAGGCTGGAACCCTGTCCCCTCTTCGGCAACCGGGTGAGGGGGCCGCGTAAGGCGCGGCGGTGATCCGGTTCGGGCAGGAAAAAGAGCTTGGGGCGGTGTGATTTGAAAATCATTCTTTGCATATCTTTTCGATAGTCTCCAAGAAAGCGGGGAACCGATGGCCAAGGTGATAACCGTTTCGAGCGTGAAGGGCGGGGTGGGGCAGACGGCCACCGTCCTGAACCTGGGCTACAGCATGAGCCGGCTGGGTCCGAAGGTGTTGGTGATAGACCTGGCCCCCCAATCCGGGGCGAGCCTCGCCGCCAATGTGAAGAAAAAGACGGCGAAGGGGCTCCTCGACCTTCTGAAGGGCACGGCCCGGACTTCCGAAGTGCTGGCGGCCTCCCGCGAGGGAAATCTGGACTTCGTGGGCACCGGCCCGCTGGAGGCCGAGGAGGTGATCTTCTTCGAAAAGGAGGCCTTCCGGGGAAACCTCACCAAGGCCATCCGTTCCATCACCGACAAGTATGATTACGTTCTTTTGGACACCGCCACCGGGCTTTCTGTTGTGACTTATGCCTGTATGGCGCTTTCCGACTCCGTGCTGGTGCCCCTTGCGCCCACGGCCCTGGCCGTGAAGTCTTTGGCGGCCATGCTGAAGTTCTTCCGGCGCGTGCGCGCGCGCGCCAATCGAGGGCTCGTGCTGGAAGGCTTTTTATTCACCATGGCCGATTACACGAGCCCCTACGAGGTTTCGCTGATCAATGCGGTGCGGGACAGCTTCCCGCCCGAGGCGTGCTTCGAAACGGTGATCCCCTATGATCCCGCCTTCGAAGCGGCCAATGCCAGGGCCACGGTGGCGGCCATGCTCCCGGAGGGGCAGAACGCAGCCCGCGCATACCTGGATCTGGCCGTGGAGATGAGGCTTCGGGAAATGGACGAAACGAGAAAGGGAAGGGAAGATGGAGAAGCTGACGGACTCTTCTGAGTTTGCCGAGGCGATACGGATCGTAAACGAGCTGGTGGCCCAATCCGCGGTGGTGGCGAGTTCCCGGAAGATGGGGCACCGGGCCATCACCGTGCACGCCAAGCCCGAGGCGGGCTATGCGCCCGGGCCTTCGCAGGAAAGGATCACGGCCGCGCTGGCCCCCGGGGCTTCCCTCCTGAAGGGGGAGGAGCCCGCCACAGCCTTCCAGCCGGGCCTTCTGGCCGAGGACGAGGCCAGGCTCTCCCGGCCTTCCCGGTTGACCGCTCCCAGGGCCGCGGCCGAGCCGGTGCCCGGTGAGGGGATCTACCGCGGCGACAAGCTGGCCAACGCGCTCTATGCCATGTGCAAGCGCGGAGGCTTCAACGGAGCGCTCATCGTGGACGACAACGGCCTGCCCCTGGCCGTGCACAACAGCCCCGTGCCCGAGGAAGCCATCGGCGCATTCGCCATGGTCCTGGGCGCGGCGCTTTCCAAGTCGGGGAAGCTCCTGGGCCAGCACAACGCCGACAACATCTCCATTGACATCAACTACACGGACAAGATCGTGCTCCGGCGCTTCATGATCGGCGAGACGCCCGGCTATCTTCTGGTCATCTGCGGCCAGGAGGTGGACGAGCGCGGCGAGGTGGAGCTGTCCATTGACCAGATCGTCCAGATTCTGAAAAGGGCCTGAACCCAAGCCACATGCAGACGATTCCGGTGTTTGCGGCATCGCTTCCTTCTTGCCGCCTGCCCGGCTCGTCGGAGGGCCGCTTGGCATGATCCGGGAGCACGCTTTTTTGCGGGGCCTTTTCCTCCAACGCCGGAGAAAAGGCCCCGCGTTTTTTCGCTCGGGAGGATATCGCTTTACTCCCGCCCGTTTTGCGCGCCGCTTTCACCTCCTGCCGCCGCAGGGTTGACTATCGCCGGCTTTTCCGCATAGAGATTGTCCTGCCTTGGTTCTTCCGTTTGCACACGTTCAATGCGGTTTCATAATTACGTGTTAGACCCAGGGGCGGCGTCGCGGTGACGGCCCAAAATGCTCGCATATCAACAGGTTGCTCCGCCTTTTAGCGGTGCCGCGCCTTGCCCTGGAGCCTGATCCGCTCATTTCGCAGCCACGGATAGGCAAACTCTTTCTCCGGAAAGCGGCTTTCCATGAAGACCCCCGCGCTCGTGAGCTTTGTCGGCCCGTCCAACTCGGGCAAGACCACGCTGATTTCCCGCCTCATCCCGGTTTTCAAGCGCAAGGGTTTGCGGGTGGCCACCATCAAGCACACCGGCCGGGATTTTTCCATGGATCATCCCGGCAAGGACACCTATCTCCACAAGCAGGCCGGAGCGGATGCCGTCATGATCGTTTCGGCCGATAGGGTCGCCCTGGTGGCGGACCGGCAAAACGGCTCCGGGCCCGAAGAGCTGGCTCGTACGCACATGTCCTTTGCGGACCTGGTGCTGGTGGAGGGGTTCAAGAGCTCGCAGCTTCCCAAGGTCTGGGTATACGGAAGAAACCGGGAGGACAGCCAGCCGCCGCCGGGCATGTCCGGGCTTGTTGCGGTGGTGGGGAAGGGGCGGGGGATTGTTCCCGGACTTCCCGAGTTCGACCCCGAGGAGGTGGAGGAACTGGCCGCGTTCATCGAGAGCCGGTTCCTGACCCGAACGGAATAAGGAGCGGGTATGCAGACCCTTACGTTTAGCTCCAGGCTCTCCGCCCCGCGGGAGCGGGTGTGGGAGTGGATCACCTCCAAGGACGGCATCCTGGCCGAGATGCGTCCCGTCATGCGCATGACCATGCCGAAAAACATGGCGCTGACGGAGGCGGATGTCGTTCCCGGAAAGAGGCTCTTTCGCAGCTACATCCTGCTCTTCGGGGTGATTCCTTTCGACCGCTCGGACCTCACCCTCGTCTCCTTCGACCCCGGCCGCGGGTTCGTGGAGGAGTCGCCCATGGCCTCCATGAAGCTCTGGCGCCACGAGCGGACCATCGGGGCCGACCCGGAGAATCCCGCCGGGGTGATCCTGACCGACCGGCTGACCTTTGCGCCCCGCTTCGCAGAACCGCTGGCCGCCGCGTTCGTGCGTTTTCTCTTCACCCATCGCCACAAGGTGTTGCGGAGGAGCTTCGCCCCGGCGTCATAGGGCAGCCCCTTGCTTTTGCTGCGACGGTTTGCGCCGCGCTTACAGCGATGCGGCCAGGCGCGCGAATCCGGGATGCTTCCGCAAGCGGGCCAGGTCCGGGTCCTGCATCATCTGCGTCTTGTCCCGAAGCCCGTTTTGCACCGCCTTGTGAAGCCACTCCAAAGCCTTGTCCTGGTTGCCGGAAACGGACTCGACGCAGGCCATGTTGTAGAGGGCGGCTACCGAGCGGGGGTCCAGCCGCAAGGCCTCCAAAAAGGCCTTCCGGGCGCTGTCCAGATCGTTTTGCCTGGCGCGCAAAAGTCCCAGGTTCACCAGGGCCAGAGAATAGGCAGGGCTAGCCGCGAGCGCCTTTTTGAAGTAGCTCTCGGCCTCCTCGTTCTTTCCCGACTGCATGGCCAGGAGCCCCATTGCGTTCAGGGCCTCCGGGCTCTGCCCTTCGCCGGATCGGCTATTCTGCATGGCGGCCAGCGCCGTACGGCTTTTTTCTTCCAGGAGGTCGGCCCGCGAAGGGGCCAGGAGAATCTCCCGGGACCACGGTAAAGCGCCTGCCGTCGTCAGGCAGCCCTCCTTTTCCAGCCTGGCCGCCACCATAGATGCAATGAAGCGGTTTCCCAGCTCGTTCATGTGCCCGTTGTAAAGCTCCGCCGGGGAAACGGAGCCCTTGCCCTCGGTCAGGGCCTCCAGCGGCCCCCGGCTGTCAATGACGATCAGGCCCGCCTCACGGGCCCGCCGGATCAGGGGCCGAACGGTTTCCAGGATGTCGGCCCGGTCGAAGTTGTACAAGGGGTACTGGACGACCAGGCAGCCCTTGATCTTTCGTTCCCTGCAGAAGCCAGCCAGCTGGTCCGCCAGGAGAAGGGCGGCTTCGAAGGGGTCGTTGTCCGCCTTCCGGTTTTCCCACGCGCCCGTGTACCACCAGGCGGCCCGTCCCGAGCGGCGCATCCAGTAGTCCAGGAGAAAGGAGTATCCGAATATTCTCCGCACCCAGCCGATTCCGGTGAGCTGCGGGGGCGTGTCCCGAACCGGCGTATTGGCAAGCGCAAGCCTGCCGTTGTCTACGCGAAAGTATGGCTTTTCCCGCCCGCCGCGCACCTGCAAGCCCATTCTCCGGATATCCTCCGGGATGAGCCCCACCAGAAGAATATCCGCTCCGACCTTGTCCTGGAGCATCTCCGCCCGCAGCACGCTCTGGTCGAAGCCATAGCCGAAAACGCCTCCGTTATGAACGCGGGCGCCCGTGATCTTTTCCAGGGCGGCGGGCCAGGTCTGGTTGTCCGACACCTGGTCGCCGAACACGAAGGAGTCTCCGGTGCAGAGAATCACAGGCCGGGCGTCGGGTTTCGGAGAGGTGCCGTTCCGCCGCAGCCCCGAGGGGTCAATGCTGACCCGGGTCATCCAGATGTTTTCGTTTCCCGAGGAGCCCTTACGGGGGATGTATCCCAGGGCGGGGTCGTACTGGGAGGGAAACGCGTTCTGCAAGGCCAGAAGTTTCTCCACAACAAAGTTCTTCAGTGCGAAAGCGCTTCCTCGGGTCTTTAACAGCAAGGGCTTTTCAATCAACGGGCACAGGGCCCGGAAGGCGAGCTCCATGAAGCCCAGGCCCAGGAGCATGCCCAGGCATACGGCGATGACGGGGAAGTACGGTCTTTTTTTGGTGGAGGAACGCATCGGGGGCTCGCGGAGCGGCAAGGTTCTTCCAGGCGGACCTGCGCCAGGTGTTGGTGAGTTCCGGGCGGGCGGTATCCGGGAAAGCAGGCGGAGCGGCAAGAAAGCGCGGGGACGGGCTGCTTTGCCGCCCATCCCCGCGCCCTGCATCCGGTATCCGCAGGAGAAGGCGCCCGTTCGTAGAGGCGATTATGCCCTAGTCAAAACCGGCCGGCAAGCTTTTGCGCAAAAGACCGGGAGGCCATGGATACATGATGTTCCGGAGAGGCTTGCACGGTATCGCCGCAACCTGCCGTCATGGTTTTCCTCCTTTCCATTTCCTGAGCAGCGCAACCTCGTTCGCGAGCTGCCCCCACACCCGCTCGGCCTGCCTGCGCCTGTGCTCGTCGCTACGAAGTTCGTTGGCCCGGGCTTCCCGCGTCAGCTTCCGGTAGTGCCACAACCGTTCGACATCGAGCTCTCCCGACTCCACTGCAGCCTTCACCGCGCAGCCCGGCTCGGTGTCGTGGCTGCAGTCGCGGAACCGGCAGCGGCAGGCGAGCTCCGCGATGTCGCCGAACACGGCGTCCAGGCCGTCTTCGTCGGCAAGCTGCAGCTCCCGCATGCCCGGCGTATCGAGCAGCAACCCGCCGCTCGGAAGCAGGACGAGCTGACGGCTGGTGGTGATGTGGCGGCCTCGGCTGTCGTCGGCTCGAACCTCGCCCGTGCGCATCCGTTCTTCGCCCAGCAGGGCGTTTACCAGGGTGGACTTGCCGGCGCCGGAGGAGCCGACCAGTGCTGCGGTCATGCCGTTGCGGATACAAGCGCGAACCGCCTCGGTGCCCTCGTGGTTGAGGGCGCTCACGGCGAGAACCTCGATGCCCGCGCAACGGCTCTCCACTTCGCAGATGCGGCCGGCTAAGTCGTCGCAAAGGTCAGCTTTATTGAGGATTACGACAGGCTGGGCGCCGCTCGCCCAGATGCGGGCGAGATAGCGTTCGATGCGGCGTACGTTATAGTCGCCGTCCAGGCCGCAGACGGCAAACACCAGGTCAACGTTTGCCGCGACCACCTGGGAGCGGGCCTCGCGGCCGGCAGCGCCTCGGGTGAACACCGTGCGCCTTGCAAGGACGCGCTCGATGACGCTCGTGCGGTCGGGGCCCGGAGCGTTCCGGACCAGTACCCAGTCGCCGACGCCGGGGGGCCCTTCGCTTTCCGCCTCGAGGCGAAGCTTTCCGGAAATCTGCGCGCTCCCCGAGCCGGTGCGGGACCAGACCTCGTAGGCGCCGCGATGCTCGGAGGCGATCCTGGCCGGGATGAAATCGTTGCCTTCGTCTTGTTGGAGTTGGTTTTGGAAAAAGGGGCCGAAGCCCAATGCGGATAAATCGTACACGGGGATGTCCTCCATCGGTGCGCGGCCACAGGCACGCACCTCTATCCGGGCGCGCGGCACGTCATAAGCGCGGGCACCCGGTACGGGATCAGTGGTCGAGGGAACGCGCCGCGGTGAAATGCCGACGGCGGGAACGCGTTCTCACGCAAGATCCGTATGGAGAACCATGACGATCATCAAACCTCTGGCGCGGCCAGCGGTTTTCCGCCGGCTGCAAGGCAATTTACGCTGGTGACGCTAAAAAGCGGCCTGGGCTTTCATGCGCGGGTACAGTGCAGGTTAAGCCCGTTGCCGCAAATGCACTTCCTACCTCTCCAGGCAGTCCTTGGACAGGTCTTCATCAAAGCTCACCGGGTAGCACCCGTTGAAGCAGGCGTAACAGAAGCGGTTGGGCGGATCCGACTCGCCGGTGGAGTTCAGCAGCCCCTCCAGGGAGAGGTAGTGGAGGCTGTCCAGACCCAGGTAGTCGCGGATCTGCTCCACGGACTTTTCGGCCGCCACCAGCTCGCCTCTTGTGGAAAAGTCAATGCCGTAGTGGCAGGCGAACCTGTGGGGCGGGCAGGAGACCCTCATGTGGATCTCCTTCACGCCGATCTCCTTTAGGGCGCGTACGCGGGTCCGCGCCGTGGTGCCGCGGATGATGGAGTCCTCCACGATGACGATGCGCTTGCCCTTCAAGAGCTTCCGG
>JBFMHL010000129.1:0-4760 GCA_040753055.1 Thermodesulfobacteriota bacterium
GACCTGGTTTTCTGCTTTGAAGCCAAGAAGGCCGGCAAGGAAGTCAAGCCCGATCCCGTGCGATGAGCCGCGCCGCCGGTCCGGGCCGCCCTCCGGACAGCCGGCGGCCCGGAGCCTGCCGTTGTATAGCGCCCGGCCCCGCGGGGCTTTTTGCTTTTCCATTTCCGGGCGTCCGGCCCTGTTTATTCGATGCCAGTGAATTCATCTCCCCCCAAGAAAATCCGTCCCGGAAGTGGCACGGCCGCACCCCGGGTCCTTGTGGTTTCCCGTTGCGCCTGGACGCTTTATAACTTCCGCGCCGGCTTCATGGAAGCGCTCGGCAATCGCGGGGCGGACGTCCTGTGCGGCGGAGCTTCGGGCGACGGTTACGAAGGCCTTCTGGCAAAAGCCGGCTTTCGATTCATTCCGCTTCCCGTGCACAAAAGGGCCGTGAACCCCTTGGCCGACCTGCACCTCCTCTTCGCCCTCTTGCGCTGGTACAGGGAAACACGGCCCGACGCCGTCTGCCACTTCACCATCAAACCGGTGATCTACGGCACCGTCGCGGCCTGGCTGGCCCGCGTGCCGCGCATCGTGAACGTGGTCACCGGGCTGGGATACGTCTTCACCGAAAGCAAGATCACCTGGCTGCGCCGGCTGGTGATGCTCATGTACAAAGCATCCAACAGCCTTGCGGACACCGTGTTCTTTCAAAACAACGACGACCTGCGCTTCTTTGTGGAGCACAGTTTGGTTCGGCCTTCCAAGGCCCGAGTACTGCCCGGCTCCGGCGTGGATCTGGACAGGTTTTTGCCCGGCCCCGCGCCTTCCGGCCCGCCCGTGGCGCTCCTGGTGGGCAGGCTCCTGCAGAACAAGGGAGTCTACGAGTTTGTGGAAGCCGCCCGCCAGGTGAAGAGGAAGATGCCCGAGGCGCGGTTTCAGCTTCTGGGCCGCAGGGACGAACGCAACCCTTCGGTGGTGCCGGAGGCTAAGCTATCAGAGTGGATCGGGGAAGGGGTGGTGGAGTACCTGGGAGAGGTGGCGGACGTGCGGCCCGTTGTCCGGAACGCCTCCGTGGTGGTGCTTCCATCCTACCGGGAGGGAATTCCCCGGGCGCTCCTGGAGGCCGCGGCCATGGGCAAACCCGTGGTCACCACCGACGCCGTGGGCTGCCGCTCCGCCGTGGACCACGAAAAGACCGGCCTCATGGTGCCTGTGGGGGACGCGAATGCCCTGGCCGCGGCCATGCTCCGCATTCTTTCGGACCCGCAGCTCGCCTCCGCGATGGGAGCGGAGGGCCGGAAGAAGATAGAGGCCGAGTACGACGAGAACTTCGTGGTGGACGAGATCGTCGAAGCGCTCCACGTTTTTGACGGGCCCGCGGGCCCGCATCCGGAATAGGGCTGCCGCCGGCAAAGGATATGCATGGTTCGGGAGCGGCCCGCAGGCGAAAGGGGACCATCTCATGAAGGAAAAGGCTTTTTTGCGGATTCTTCTCTCGGCTCTCGCCCTTGCAGTGCTCTTCTCCGGGTGCGTAACGGACCAGGCGGGCAAGAAGGCCGAGGCCCAGAAGGAACCCGCTCCCCTGTACTACGACTATGGCGACGTGCAAGTTCCGCCCGAGCTTTCCCTGGACCGGAAGGCGAGTTTCCTCTATCAGGCCGGCGGGCTCTCTGCCGGGGTCCTGGTTCTTTCCGGGGGCATGGAGCCGGACGCCATCCTGAAGTTTTTTGAAAAGAACATGGCCAAAGACAACTGGACCCTGAAAAGCCTGTTCAAGTCCGAGCGCTCCATCATGCTCTTTTCCAAGGAGAACCGCTGGTGCATCATCAACGTGACCCGGCACCCGCTGGCCACGGGGGTGGAGATCTGGGTTGCCCCCACCATGGGCGGCGAAGGGGACAAGGGCGGGTTGTACAAGTAGCTTGAGATTGGGCGGGCCGGCCACGCTTTCGACCTCGGGGCGCCGGGATCAAGCCCCGCGGGCAGGGAAAGGATCCGTCATGGACAGGGAATCGGTGCTCTGCGGAAGGACGGTTCTGTTGGGTGTTTCCGGCGGCATCGCCGCCTACAAGGCCGTGGAGCTGGTCAGGCTTCTGCAGAAGCAGGACGCCCACGTCCGCGTGGTCATGACCCAGGCCGCCACCAAGTTCGTGGGGCCGCTCACCTTCGAGGCCGTGAGCGGCGAGCCGGTCTACCACGACATGTGGAAGCCCGTGGACGAGGGCAGCATCCAACATATCGCCTGGGCCAAGGAGGCCGACTGCGTGGTCATCGCTCCCGCGACGGCCAACACCATCGCCAAGCTGGCCCACGGAATCGCCGACAACGCTCTTTCCACTCTCATGCTGGCCATAAACTGCCCCATGCTCCTGTGCCCCTCCATGAACGCGGCCATGCTGGCCCACCCTGCCACCCACGCCAACCTTCGCACCCTGGCGGAGCGGCCCGGCGTTCACATCATGGCGTCGGGCGAGGGCTACCTGGCCTGCGGCGACCTGGGCAGCGGCCGGCTTCCCGAGCCGCCGGACATCCTGGACCGCGTGGCCTGGCTGCTCACGGAAAAGGATTTCGCGGGGCTACGCGTGCTGGTCACGGCAGGGCCCACCCAGGAAAAGATTGATCCGGTCCGTTTCGTTTCCAACCCTTCATCGGGTCGGATGGGATTTGCCGTGGCCCGCGCCGCCGAGCACCGGGGTGCCGACGTCACCCTCATCACCGGCCCCGTGTCGCTTCCCGATCCCCTGAACGTGCGGGTCCTGCGGGTGGAGTCTGCCGAGCAGATGGCCCGCGCCGTCTTCGACCATTTCCCCCAGAGCGATGTGGTCGTTAAAAGCGCGGCGGTGTCGGACTACCGGCCCGTGGAGGTCTGCGGGCAGAAGATCAAGGGCTCACGCAGCCAGCTCTCCCTGACGTTGGCTCCCAACCCGGACATCCTGGCCCAGCTGGGCAGGGACAAGAAGGATCGGGTCCTGGTGGGCTTTGCCGCGGAAACCGAGAAGCTTTGCGAGCATGCCTGCGAGAAGCTGGAGAAAAAGAACCTGGACATGATCGTGGCAAACCTCATCGGAGCGCCGGGCTCCGGGTTCGCGGCAGCCACCAACCAGGCCACCCTGTTCCTGCGGGGGGGAAGAGAGGAGAAGCTCGCCCTCATGAGCAAGGACGAGCTGGCCCATGTGATCCTGGACCGGGTGCTCACCTTTTTGCCGGAGGAAAAGGCGGCGGGGAGGACGGAGTAGGACCGCTCCTTGACGGAAGAGCGGGCAGGCTAAAGCAGCAGGAAGAGCCGTAGATCGCGTTGGCAGGCGGCTCTTCTGCCTTTTCGTCCTTTTCCCCTGCCGGTGAAAAAGCTCCGCCCGCAATCGGCATTGCCCGAACGCGGCGTTCCCGGCCCTCCTCTTCCCGAAGCGGTACGACCTCCCTGGCCGGCAGGAGTTCGCTGCCGCCGCTACGGACCTTCCACGCGGTTTTCCAGCGCTCCCAGGCCCTCCACCTCGCAACGCACCACGTCGCCCGCTGCCAGAAGCACCTTGGGCTCCCGGAAGTAGCCCACTCCCGCCGGTGTTCCCGTGGAAACGATGTCGCCGGGCGCCAGGGTGATGTCCTGGCTGATGAAGGAGACGAGCTCCGCGATGCCGAAGATGAGGTCCCGGGTGTTGCCGTCCTGCATGAGCTTGCCGTTCACCCAGGTGCGCAGCCGCAGGGACGAGACCTCGCCCGCCTCGTCGGTGGTGGTGAGCCAGGGCCCCATGGGAGCGAAGCCGTCAAAGGACTTTCCCCGGAACCATTGCTTGTCGGAAAACTGGGCCTGCCTTCCCGACACGTCGTTCATCACGCAGAAGCCCGCGATTTGGGAGAACGCGTCTTTTTCCGCGATCCTCTTCCCTCCGCGGCCGATGACGAAGCAGAGCTCCACCTCGAAATCCACTTCGCCCGAGAAGAGAGGCAGCACGATGGGGTCGGCGGGGCCGCTCAGGGTGTTGGCGGTCTTGGCGAAAAGGAGCGGCTTGTCCGGAATGGACATGTTTCCTTCCCGCGCATGCTCGGTGTAATTCTTTCCCAGGCAGATGATCTTCTCGGGCCGGGCAACGGGGTTGGCCAGCCGGACCTTCCTTTCCTCGCCCGGATCGTCCAGGCGGGAGATTTTCTCGATCCACCCCTGGCCGAAGAACTCGGGGCCTATATCCGGGATGTCGGGAAAATGCTTCCGCAGGTCCACGATGCGGCCGTCGCGGAAGAGCCCCGGCCTTTCCGAGCCTTTTTCACCGAAGCGGACAAGTCTCACGAAATCCTCCTGCGGACGGCGCAAGCCTTCTTATCCTGCCCCGTCCGTCTTCTTTTCCTCCGCCATCTGGCCGAGCCGTACCCGAGTGAACCAGTCCATCTGCCGGCAGATGCCACGGATGATTTTAACGTCCCGCGCGGTAAGGGGGAGGCGGGAAAAAAACCTGCGGAGGTTCCCCATCCAGTGGTCGGGGTTCTCCGCGTTTAGGAACCCGATGCGTTCCAGCATCTCGCCAAGCTTCTCGTACATGGCTTCCAGCTCGAAGCGGTTGGCCAGACGCGGAGCGTGGGGAACGTTCTCCGCAAGCGAGGTGCGGAACAATTCGTAGCAGACGATCACCACCGACTGGGCCAGGTTGAGCGCCCGGAGCTCGGACGTGGGGATGGTGAGGAGCGCGTGGCAGAGCTTCAGGTCTTCGTTCAAAAGCCCCCGGTCCTCGCGGCCGAACACGATGGCCACGTCGTTTTCCTTGCAAACGGGCACCAGGTGCGCCGCC
>JBFMHL010000130.1:0-8383 GCA_040753055.1 Thermodesulfobacteriota bacterium
AAAAGCCAGCTTTTTCAAAAGGGGTTTCCCCCCCTCCCCCGCAAAATCCTTTTCCTTTTATTTTGGAGATAGCTTCTGCTCACCTTTCCGCGCACACGGTTTGCTGCATCTCTTTCCAGAGGGGTGAAAAATCCCACCGGGAGACGGGCGCGCTTTTGAGCACGCTTCCGTCCTTCCGCATGATGGCCAGGCTCAGGGTGCCGGTTTTGGCATTGGCCTTAAGGAAGTCAATCATTCGAATTTCGCCGCAGGCCACGCTGCGGGTCCTGCCGGGCCAGTGATAGGCGAGCGCCACCTTCCCCGAGTCGAAGTCAAGCCGCGTGAAGCGATGGGAGGCCACCCAGTAGCCGGCAAAGGCGAAAACGAGGAAAATCCCTCCTCCCATCACGATGCCGGTCTTCTTCATGGAGCCCGATTCCCGGAACTCCCTTTTCCTGAGTTGCGGGAAAATGAAGCCGGCGCAAACGATTCCGCCCGAGAAAAGTCCCAGGAGGGTCATGAACAAAAAGTTTTTGGAAAGATATGCGGGATCCCCGAAAGCATACTGAATCATGAGTCAACTCCATATCTTCCGCATGCCTGCCAGGAACAGGGCGACGATGGCCTGGGCGGCAACGGAGAAGGCCAGAGCGGCGTACGCATAGGCCAAAATACGGCGGGGCCAGTACAGGAGCTCGCCGGGGAGGTTCAGCACCACGGCGGCCAGGCTGACCAGGAAGACCAGGCAAAGAAAGGCCATGAGCCCGGTCAGGCTTTCCCGCAGGTCGGCGGCGCTCAACCCCGCGCCGCTCCCCACGGCGAGAAGCGCATAGCCGAAGACCCAGGGCTTCCAGGACAAGGCATCGCCCCGCACCATCACCTGATGGAAGAGGTCGTTTACCCGCAGGATCGAAAGCCTCCACACCGGCTCGGCGGCGGAGGAGGCGAGCTGCTCCCCGGCGGGGAACAGGATCGCGGCCAGGCCGGAGAGGATCAGGCCACAGACCAGCGCCGGGGCCACGGCGATGAAAAGGTTTCCCGCCGCGCTCCAGGGATTTTCCGGGTTGTAGGAGTGCTGGACATAACCCAGCCTGCCGGTCTTTGCATCCGGGGAGAATAGGGATATGGCCGTTATCTTGTGGCCGAAGGGCAGGCAGAAAAGGGCGTGGGAAAGCTCGTGGAGGCTTACGCCGATCCACCCGAAGCAGACAAGATAGCCCCGGCGGCCCAGGAGCCGCATCATGGACTTGCGGGTGCTCCGGGAAAGGATGCTGACGGCCAGGCAGAGGGCCAGAAGCGGCCCGAACCCCAGAAGGCTTGCTTCGATGCACAGGGAAAAGGCGCGGGAGAACGCATGGCTTAAAGCCGCCGGTTCCGCGTGCAAGAGGAAGCCTCCTTCATTATGGGAGATTTAAAGGAATTTTTCGGGGCGAAGTGGCAAAATCTCTTTTGAAAAGGGTGCGTTTCCCCTTCCCCGCGGCCCTCTTTCCCTTTCTTGAAGCACTGTTGAGGGCCGCTGCCGGGCATCTCGCGCCAAGCCGGGGCTTGGCAGGGCTTGGCAGGGCTTTTACTCATCCGGATGCGTCTTGCGCGTTTAGGTCCGGACGCATCTGGTCGAAGCCTTCTGTCTCCTCCTGGTGCAAAAATCCGTTTTCTTTTCTCTTTCCTTGTCTTGCTATTCTTCTTCGTCATCATCGAGATACTTGCGCCAGGACTGGCCTCCTCCCCGGAAGCGGGCGGCGGGCTTTCGGGCGGCCGCGGTCTTGTCTTTGCGCGTTTGTTGGGCGGCTTCCTTTTCCCTTTCACGCTTTTCAAAGCCCCAGGCGAAGTCGGTGTAAAGGGTGATGTTCCGGCCCCGGGCCTCGTTCTTGATCATCTCCACCTGCATGTCCCGCATGCGGGCAAAGGAGACGTCCTGGCCTCCGTAACAGGTGGTGACGTTGTAGACGTCCTCCTCCATCTGGGAGGCTTTGACCACCACGGGCCGGTCGGGCATGAGCGTCAGGTTGAGATTGTGGTCCCGGTCCGAGAGGAAGCGCGCCATGCGGGGCACCCGGGCCCCTTCCCGGATGAACTGGTGGATGGCGGCGCGGTAGAGCTCGCAGAGTTCTTCGGTAAGCGGAGTGCAGGCATCGTAGAGGCGGCATGCCTGGCGGCCCGCTTCGCAGGGAACGGCCGCGGTGCCCAGGGTGAAGTGGGGGCAGGCGAGGTCCTGGAGGGCGGCGATGGTGCGGCTCACGATCCGGCGTTCGGCCTCGCCCAGGCTTTTCCAGGTGGTGCGCTCCTCGGCCGTGTCGGTCATGTGCTTGACGGCGTGGGCCCGGAGCTTCTCCTCCTTCAAAAAAAGGACGAGCCTGAGCTTCTCGCCGGAGGAATCCTCTCCTTCGTCGCTGTCACCCAGAACAAGCTCGGTGTATCGTTCGTGCTCCATATCCTGAAAAACCGATTCTCACGGGAGCCTATGCAACAGTCAGGCCGATACCCATCCAGGGGCAAACCCGCTGGCGCATGACACGTGTTCAATTTTCCCGTTTTTTCTCCCGCGCCCCTAAAATCCGCGAGAGCAGCTCCGAGAAGCGGGCCCTTGCTCCCGTGCGCGGCCGGTGGAAGCGCTCCCGGAGCTCCTCCGCCAGGGTCGCCGCTTCGGCCTCGGAGCCCGGGTGTCCGGCCAGCATGGCCGAGGCGATCTCGGGAAAGTCCATTCCCTTCATGTGCATCCACATGAGGCGGGCGTCTCCGGGGTTGATCCGGGAAAGGAGCACCAGGGCTTGACCCACGGCTTGCCGGCGCTCCTCCTGGAGCTTCTTTTCGGATTCGCTCAGCCTGCCCGAGTACAGGGCCTCCAGGTCCCTGGCGGTGAGGACCGCCTTGTCGGGGTTTCGGTGGCCCTTGTTCTCCCGTGCCAGAAGAAGCGACAAGGAGAAGTAGAGGCGCCCGGCGAGGCTTTCCGCCCCGGGGGCGGCAGCTTCGAGCCCGTTTTTTGCGATGTTCTCCCAAAAGTCGGCAAGCACGCCGGAGATTCGCTCCGGGCTGGGGTCGGAGAGCCGCCGGGCGGCAAAGGCGGAAAGGGCCGGGTGATAGCGCTCGTACAAGGCGGACAGGGCCTGGGAAAGCTCGTCGCGGTCGTTGGAGCAGAGCTTTTCCAGAAGCTCCTCCTCGGTGATCCGGTTGTGCGCCTTCATGGTGCGGCCGAGGCTCATTGTCCTGCCTAACATCCCGATTAAATTGAAAAAGTATGGATAGGCCGCGAGCCGCGCATGCGTCCTTGCCGGGCCCGCGCTCGGCTAGCCGCCCCAGTCCTTCATCATCTTGTAGAAGGTCACCTCGCCGCCGGCCATGGTCCCGCCGTAGCCCGCCCCGGGGTTGCCCCAGGCGCTGGAGAGATACAGGCCTTTGAGCGGGGTGCGGTTGTCGATGCGGGTGATGAAGTCGTTGGAAAGATTGTGGTCGAAGCCGTAGATGGCGCCCTGGGGATTGGCCGTGTAGCGCCAGTTGGTGAGCGGAGTGGCCGAGTCCATGGTTTCGATCATGCCGGAAAGCCCGGGGATGAGCGCCTTCTCGGCCCGGTTGATCAGGATGTCGGTCCAGCGTTTCTTCTCTTTGTGATACTCCTCCTTGCGGTCGGCCTTGTAGTCTTCGAAAAAGCGCTTCCAGGGTTCCCACCCGGTGAGCACTACGATGGAGAGGGTGGTGGTGCCGGACCGGGAAAAGCCCTTGTAGGCGTTGTCGTAGACGGCCACCAGGAAGCTCATGTTCTCGATGTCGCCGTCCTTGTAAGCCTGGTAGTCGGCCGCCGCACCCCTGCCGGACAGGAGGAAGATTTCGTAATCCTTCAACGTTTCCGTGATGTCGCGGTTCAGGCCCAGCCATACGATGAAGGAGGAGAGGCTGACGGGGTAGGAGGAGATCTTTCTCATGTAGCGCTCGGGCAGGGCGCCCTCCGGGAGCAGCCGGGTGAAGGTTGTGAGCGCGGATGCGTTGCTCACCACGGCGCGGGCTGGAAAGCGGTCCTGGCCGGCCCGGACCCCGGACACGGCGTTGTTGCTCACCTCGATGGCGTCGGCTTCGGTGTTGAAGAGGATCGTTCCCCCGTTCTCCTCGATGACGGAGGCGAGCGCGTCGGAGAGGTCCTGGGAGCGGTTCTTGATGTAAAAGGCCCCGTTTTGCATGTAGTCGCCCGCCGGGGTGATGAAGTAGTTGGCGGAAAGCCGGGACGGCGGCAGGCCGTAGTAGGGCCAGGTGGCGATGAGAATGTCGGTGAGCTCCGGGTCCTTGATGTTGAAGCGCTTCAGGATGTCGGACAGGGTACGGTTGATGAGCGAGAACATATTGGGATAGCGGAAGGGAAAGGTGAGGTAGAAACCCAGCCCCTCCAAAGAGGGGTTGCGCTCCGTCACCAGATTCCCTTCCCGGCACACGTCGCCCATGAAGCGGACGAAGCCGGCGATTCCCTCCGCCGAATCGGGAAACATGGCCGAAAGCATGCGGATGTAACCCTCCGGGTCCTTTTGGGGAACCTGGACCTTCCGGGTCTTGGTGATGATGGTGTACTGCTCCGGCAGCTCGGCCAGCTTGATGCGGTCCCACACGTCCAGGTGCTTTAGGATGCGCTCCTCGCCGTTGTTGTTTCCCGCGGCGGTGGCGTGCAGGCTCACCTCGAAGGTGAACTTGCCCCCGTCCCGGTCGAAGGTGGTGGCGTAGCCGCCGGGGATGTTGTGGCGCTCCAGCACGGTCACCGGCACTCCCTGCTTGGCCAGGTAGGCCGCGGCGGTGAGCCCTCCCAGGCCCGCGCCTATGACCACCGTGGGGTAGGCCTTGGGATCGCCCATCTTGGCCGCGTAAGCGGCGACCTTGGTCCAGTCCAGGGCGAAGGAGGCTGCGGTCGCGCTGGAAATCGCCAGAAACCTGCGTCGGGTCATCCTGAACATGGCCGGCTCCTCGTGGATGAAGGGGTGGGGGAACAGCTCTACTGAATAACTTTTTTACGGGCTTTTGGCAATGGAGGAAGGAGAACCCGGAGAGCGGTCCGGCCGGCCGCTCCCCGGGTTTGATGCGGCTACAGGGGGATGTTTCCGTGCTTCTTGGCGGGGTGGCAGACCTTTTTGCCCCGCAGCATGCGGAGCGCCCGGATGAGGAATCGCCGGGTTTCGGCCGGAGCCACCACTTCTTCCACGTTGATGTTGGAGGAGACGTCGAAGATGGGGTTGGCGTAGGTTTCCTTGTACTCGACGAGCTTCTTCTTCAGAAACTCCTGGTCGCCCATGGAGGCCTTGCCGTAGAGGAGCATGACCGACTGCTCCGCGCCCAGGATTCCCGTTTCCATGATGGGCCAGTAGAGGACCAGGTCGGTGCCCAGGCCGGGGAGCACGCCCATCCCGAGGTTTCCGCCCCCGTAGGCCTTGCGCAGGACCAGGGTGATGCGGGGCACGGTGGCCTCGCACAGGGCATAGAGCACCTTGGCCCCGTGGCGGATGATGCCCGCGTGCTCCTGGTCGGAGCCGGGCATGTAGGCGGGGGTGTCCACCAGGAGAACCAGGGGGATGTTGAAGCAGTCGCAGAAGCGGATGAAGCGGGCTTGCTTGTCCGAAGAGTTGTACGTGAGCGATCCGGCCAGGGCCATGGGCTGGTTGGCCACGAAGCCCACGGTGCGGCCGTCCATGCGGCCGAAACCCGTGACCACCTCCTTGGCGAACTCGGCCTTGACCTCGTAAAAGTCGCCGTTGTCCGCGATCACCTTGATGACCTTGCGGACGTCATAGGGCTTGTTGGGGGCCACGGGCACGATGTCGTGGAGGGACTCGCAGGAGCGCTCCGGGTCGTCGTCGGTGGCGACCACGGGCGGCTCTTCGTCGCAGTTCAACGGCAAGAAGGACAGGAGCTTGCGGATGCCGGAGAAAAGCGTCTTCTCGTCCGGGCAGCGGAAGTCGCAGACTCCGGACTTCTGGGCGTGGACCTTGGCGCCGCCCAAGTCCTCCATGGAAATGTCCTCGCCCGTGGTCATCTTCACCACGAAGGGGCCGGTGATGAACATGTGGCTGATGTTGTCGGCCATGTAGATGAAGTCGGTCAAAGCCGGGCTGTACACGGAGATGCCCCCGCAGGAGCCCAGGATGGCGGCCACCTGGGGGATGACGCCCGAGGCCAGGGTGTTGGGATAGAACACGGAGCCGCCGTGCTTGTCGCTGATATTGCTGAAGATGGAGCGCTTGAGCTTGCCCATCATGTCCAGCTCCCGGTCGTTGGGCAGCCGGGCGCCGGGGGAGTCGTGGAGGCCGATCAAGGGCACCCGGGTCATGAGGGCGCGCTCGATGGTGCGATACATCTTCAGCCCGTGCTCGATTCCCACGGAGCCGCCGCGCACGGTGCGGTCCTGGGAGTAGACGAAAACGGGACGGCCCCCGATCTCTCCGCTCCCGCATACCATGCCGTCTCCGGGCTGGTCGTTGGCATGCCCCGCCAGGGTGTAAAGCTCCAGGAAGGTACCGGGGTCCAGAAGCAGGTCAAGGCGCTCCCGGGCCGTGAGCTTTCCATCCGCGTGGTGCTTGGCGATCTTGTCCGAGCCGCCGCCCAGGCGGGCTTTCTCTCGGGCTTGTTCCAGCTCGGCGAGTCTTTTTTCCAGGAATGGGTCCATAACTGTCTCCGTTTGAGGTTATTTTACCCATTAAGCGCAGTAAATACCCAGGCCCTTCCGGGCCTGTTTCGGCGCGTGCCTGCACGGGCGCGGGCTTCGCCCTTTTTTACGCCCTGCGGCCCTATCCTGGTTGCAAAACTCTTGCCGGGAACCCCTGATTTTCCAAAGGGATGGGCAAAGAAGAAAAGAATGTTGCGTTAAGAGGGGAAACCGCCGGCTTTTTTAAAGCCGTTCTTCAGACCGCCCGTTTCTTCCCGGCGTTTTGTTCGGCATCCGCAAGCGAGTCGTAGCCCAGCTCCCGAACCATGGCGGTGTAGATGGCCCGGGCCATGTTTTCGCCCCTTTTCCGGAAGTCCCGGATATCGGCCATGAGGAGGGAGAGGGTCTTTTCGGAGTACGTCTCCAGCTCTGCGGCCAGGTAGCGCAGGAACGAGGTGGAGTTGGGGCCCGCCGACTCGTCCGTGATGGCCCGGCCTTGCCCCAGGACCCGGGGAAACTCCCGGGCCAGATCCTGTTGCCAGGCCACTTGGATTGCGGCGATTTCGGCTATTTGCGGGCTTTCGGAGAGGGGAGGGATCAGGTTGTCCATGCGCGCGTATTTGAGCGTCATGAGGTTCCGTCCCGTTTCCTCCGCTCGGATGAGATCTTCCCGGTAGCTTGCAAGCGTCGCCTCCGACCAGGCCGAGAACTGGGAGCCCCTCATGATGCGGAAGCCCTCGGGGTTGTCCTGGCAGGAAGCCCGGGTTAGCGTGTTCACGTTCTGAAACATGTCGAACTCGCGTTTCAGGATGTCCGCGATCAGGTCTTTCTTAGTCTCCTCCATGGCCTTCCTCCTGCCTGTGCTGCGAGAACCACTTCCAGGTTTTTTCCATTCCATAGAAAAAGGGCGTGTAGCAAAAGTCGAAGGTGCGGGAAAAAAGCTCGCCCGAGTATGCCAGATGGTTTTCCAGGGGAAAGGGCAGCGGAATTTTCCGTTGTTCGATCTCGGCGGCGGGAAGCCGCACGGTTTCGATCCTTCGGCCCATGCACAGGGAGATCACCGCCACCAGGTGCTCGTAGCAGAGGAGCTCGGGCCCGGCCAGGTTGAAGGCGCGATTGTGGCCGGCGGTGCTTTCCAAAAGATGGAGGATGGCGGAAGCCAGGTCGTCCACCCACAGGAAGGAGTACAGGGCCGGGCAGCCTTCGGGGACGGGCACGGAAGAGCCGGAAAGCGCGCGGGTGAAGAAAAAGGACTCCCGCGGGGCGTAGTTGTACTTCCCGTATATGATGGCGGGCCGGAGCATGGTGTAGGGGATCCTGGCCCGCAGGCAGGCGCCCATTGCGGTGTACTCGCAGAGCCACTTGTCGAAGCCGTAGCGGGACGCAGGGCCCAGCGCGGGCTGCGGGCCGGCCAGGGGGCGGGCGTTCTCGGTCACCGGAAAGTCCAGCGTGGGCGCATAGATGGAGACCGTGGAGATCAGGACATAATGGCCCAGGCCGTTTTTGGGGAGCGCGGAAAAAAGGGTGGCCACGTCCTCCCGCTCGTAGGCGCAGAAATCCACGCAGGCGTCGAAGGATCGTCCGGCCAGGGCCGTCCGGAGCGCCTCCGGGTCCTTGCGGTCGCAACGGATCTCGGTCACTCCGGGAATGAACAGAGGAACGGTTCCGCGATTTAAAATCGTTACGGACAGATCGGGACAAAGGCTCGCGGCCTCCACGAAGACCTTTCCGGCAAAGTAGCTTCCGCCCACGACGAGGATGGATTTTCCCATGGGGCACCTTTTTCCGGGGATA
>JBFMHL010000131.1:0-3715 GCA_040753055.1 Thermodesulfobacteriota bacterium
GGTTCCCCCCGGAGAGCCCTTCAGGCCTTCTATGCCTTTCCCTCAGTTCTCCTCGAACACGCATGCGTCGGCGCACTGGCGGGCCATCAGGCATTTGAAAAGGTTCAGGCGGTTCAGCTGATTCGTGCCCTCGTAGATCTGGAGGAGCTTGGCGTCCCGCAGGAACTTCTCCGCGCCCGCGTCCTGGCGGAGGCCCGCCCCGCCCATGAGGGTGAGCGCCAGGTGGCAGTTCTCCACGGCCAGGTCGGTGGCGGAGAACTTGCACAGCGAGGCCAGGCCCGATGTGCGGTGGATCTCGCAGTCCTCCTGCTTCTCCAGGGCAAAGTTCCGTAAAAGCCTGGTGGCCGCGTCGGTTTTCAGGAAGCGGTCCATGACGGTGTCGTACAGGGCCGCGGGAGTGCTGCGGGCCATGTGGAAGCCCACGGGCACGTGCATGCCCCGGAAGGCCCCGCACAGGGTGTTGGCGTAGTTGGTCTCCACGTAGGACATGCGGCAAAGCGACCAGTTGCGGTACATCTCAGCCAGCATGCACTGGGCCCACTCGTTGTTGACCAGGAGCTTTCCGTTCACCACGGTCTTCCCGGCAAACTCCAGGGCCTTCTCCATGGCGCCCCGAGCCGCCCCGGCGGCGAACGCGCCCACGCCCGCGCGGGACGTGGAGACAACGTAGTCAATCATCTGCATGGAGGTGCGTTTGATATCCCGGGAAAGGAACTTGAGCGCGGAGCGGTCCGTGGCCACCAGCTCGTCGGGCACGAAGCAGTCGCTGAACACAAGCTCCGAGGCTGGGCAGGCGCGCTGGCCCATCTTGTCCTCGTGCCGCCCGAAGGAGAAGCCCTTCATCCCGGTCTTCACGGCCATCATCACCATGGTTTCCGAGGGGCGTTTCAGGTCCTCGTAGGCGATGAGCATGTGCCACCGGGAGAGGTGCCCGTTGCTGATGAAGACCTTGGTGCCGTTGATCACGTATCCGCCGTCCACGCGCTTTGCCTGGCAGGTGATGTTGCCCTTGTCTATGAGCTCCACCTCCTCCACGTCCGTGCCCGCGGAAGGCTCGGTGACGGCCAGGGTGATCATCCGGGGCTCGCCCTTTTTTTCGCCGTCCACCACGTCCCGCAAAACAGTGCGCATGAGCTTGGCGTTCCAGGTGGCCGAGAGGGTGCCCACGCCCAGGTAGTGCACGCCGATGACGTTGGCGAGCCCCACGCAGACCGAGGCGATCTCCTCCATGCAGTAGGCGAGCGACCCCATGTTGGTGCCCCGGCCTCCGAAGAGCCGAGGGAGCCACATGGTGTAAAACCCCCAATCGGAAGCCTTTTTCACGAAGTCCCAGGCCAGGAAGTCGTGGTCCTCGTGGGTCTTGCGGTCCAGCTCCAATGCCAGGGGCCGCACCACCTGGTCGCAGAACTTCCGTGTGTAGGCCACCACCTGCTTCGTTTCGTCAATCATGCCCTTGGCCAAGGTTGGCCCGGCCATGAGGCTCACGAAGCTGTCGTCAAAGGCCGGCGCGCGGCTTAACAGGGCCTGCTCCTCGGCTGCCGATATCACGGGGACCTCCTGAAAGAAGGTGAAAGGACGAAGGCAAAAGATGATTTCTTTTTGCGGGTGAGGGGACCGGCCGGATCCCGGCCTCTCTTCCAGCGCCCCCCCTACTTCGCCTGCGCGTCGTAGGTGTCCGTTGTCACGCCCTGACGCTCCAGCTCCTTTTTGATGACCCGGTGGGTCTGGGTCATGGGGAACTCGGAGACGATGCGGATGTAACGGGGCACGGCGAACTTGGCCAGCTTGCCGGCGAGGTAGCTTCTCAACGCTGCCGGGTCCACCGTCACTCCGGCCGCAGGCTTCACCGCAGCCATGATCTCGTCTTCCGCCAGCTCGGACGGGACCGCGTAGACCGCAACCTCCTCCACGCCCGGATGCTGCCGGATCACGTGCTCCACCTCGTAGGCGGAAACGTTCTCGCCGCCTTTGCGCATGCTCTCGGTGTCCCGCCCCACGAAGTAGAGGTACCCGTCCTCGTCCCGCTTCACCAGGTCGCCGGTGTACATCCACCCGCCGCGCATCTTCTTCTCCGAGGCTTCCTCGTTCTTGTAGTAGCGGATGCTGCTTTTCTTGTCGGAAACCTTGAAGATGAGCTCGCCGGGCACGCCGGGCGGGACGTCGTTTCCTTTTTCATCCACGATGCGGCAGGAGCCGGGTTTTCCCAGGGGCTTTCCCAGGGAGCCCGGGGGCGCCGTACCCAGGTTCACGATTCCCTTTCCGCCGGAGTCCACCGCGCCGTAACCCTCGAAGAGCTTGACCCCGAAACGCTCTTCAAAAGGCACCCAGAGGTCCGTGGGGCAGGCCGCCGAGAGCACGTAGCGCACGCGGTGGCACCGGTCCTTCACGCTCTCGGGTTGCTTCATGAGGATGGGGATGATGGAGCCGATGGTGTTGAACACCGTGACATCGTAGCGCCGGATGTCGTCCCAGAACCGGCTGGCGGAGAACTTGCGCGCCAGAACGACGGTGGCCCCCATGTGGAGCGACTGGGTGACGGTGAGGAGCATGGCGTTTCCGTGGCAAAGCGCCAGGGCCGTGTAGTAGACGTCGTCGGGCTTCATGGTGATGCCGCCCACGATCCCCAGGAGCTTCACCTTGGTGCGGCTGGCCGTGTAGACCACCCCCTTGGGCCGGCCGGTGGTGCCGCTCGTATACATGATGAGCACCATGTCGTCCTTGCCGTAGCGCATGGGCGGCCGCTTGGCGGGAAAATCGTAGGCCGTGGAGAGCTTGCGATAACCCTTGGGAATCTTATAGTCCTTGGCCTCCTCCTCCACGTCGTCCACGATCACCTCCCGGATGTGCTCCATCTTTCCGGGAAGCTCCGCGATCTCGGGCAGGAGCTCGGCGTCCACCGCCAGAAACTCGATGTCGGAGTGGTTGATGATGTAGAGGAGCCCGTCTCCCTTGAGCTCGGAGTTGATGGGCACCACGTACATCCCGCACTTCTGGGCCGCGAAGTAGAGGTCCAGGAACCGGGGCGAGTTGCGCATGAAGATGCCCATGCCCTTGCGATTGTCCGCTCCCAGCGAAACCAGGTACGAGGCCACCCGGTCGGCGTTCTCGTTCATCTGCCGGTAGGTGTAGCTCTCCTCCCGGTAGCGCAGGAAGGTCTTGTCCGGGATCTCCGCGGCCTTCTCCTCCAGGAGATCCGACCAGCTCATGTCCTCGATGGCCCCCGAAAAGGCGCCTTGGAGGTTCTTCCACAAGGTCCCGCGCCTTTTTTCCGCAGCGCAGAACCGCAAGAAGGCACGGAGCCCTCCCGCCGCAAGACGGGCCTTGCTTCTGGCAAACTCCATTTTCTGCTGTCTCGTGACGGCCATGACGCACCTCGCTTCATGATGGAACCGCTGAAGGAATCAAGGCTTTCCGGGGAAACCTTCCAAAAGAAAGCCACGCTAAGGGATCTCTGCCGCTCCACATCCCCGGCAATACAATCTGGATTTCCGCTGCAACGACGCTGGGTCGAAGCAGGTATCGAACAGTCCGGATAGAACCGCGACCTTGTCGTTCACTCGCGTGCCGGGCGCCGGACTCCGGCCTTTTGCCTGCATAGCCGGGGCCTTTTATGACCGGGTAGCCTCCCCACGGCCATTCCCTCGCCGTCCCATACGCCGGGTTTTCTTTGGGGAAGGGTTTGGGAAACCCCTTTCTTTTTTCCATTAAAAGTAGG
>JBFMHL010000132.1:0-4977 GCA_040753055.1 Thermodesulfobacteriota bacterium
GAGCGCATCCGGGAGGAGCAGCGAACGGGAAAAACGCCCGCCGCTGCGGTGGACGCGGGCTACGGCAGGGCCACCCTGACCATCTTCGACGCCAACGTCACCACGCTCATCGCGGCCCTGGTCCTGTTCCAGTTCGGAACCGGCCCCATCAAGGGCTTTGCCGTGACCCTGTCGCTGGGTATCGTAAGCTCCATGTTCACGGCCATCGTGGTAACCCGGGTCATCTTCGACTACTTCCTGTTCTATCGCCGGATTCAGAGGCTTTCCATCTAAGCCATCGGCGGGGACCGGTAGGATAGAGCGCGCATTCGCGCCGAACACATGGACGAAAACAACCTGCAAGGACATTGCCATGCAGTTTATCAAGCCGGACATCAACCTGGATTTCGTCGGGAAGCGCAAGATCGCCTACTCCGTCTCGATTCTTCTCCTCCTGGCGAGCGTCGTATCCCTCATCCTCCACGGCGGCCCCCGCTACGGCATTGACTTTTCAGGCGGCACGGCGTTGGTGGTAAAGTTCGATCAGCCCGTGACCACGGACCAGATCCGCGATGCCTTGAAGCCCATCGGGCTGAACCATGCCTCCATCCAGCAGTTCGGGGACGCGGCCGCCAACGAGTATCGGATCCGCGCCGACCTGGCCCAGACCCACCTCTCCGGCGTCGAGTCCGTGGCCGAGCCCATCGCCAAGGCCCTGGCCACCATTCCCGGTCGCACGGTGAGCGTGGAGAGCGTGGACATGGTGGGGCCGCAGGTGGGAAAGGACCTCCGCGAGAAGGCCCTCTCCGCCATGTTCTATGCTCTCTTGTTCATCGCGGTCTACATCTCCGGCCGGTTCGAGATGAAGTGGGTCCCCGCGGCCGTCGTGGCAGGCGTGCTGGCGGGCGTGGCCTACGTCCTGGAGGTCCTGGGTGTGCCGCTTCCCATCATCATCGTGGTCTCCCTGGCTTTGTCGCTGGTCATGTTCTGGTTCCTGCAGCTCCGATACGCCATGGGCGCCATCGTGGCCCTGATCCACGACGTGACCATCACCGTGGGTTTATTCTCGATGATGGACAAGGAGTTCACCCTCACCATCATCGCGGCGCTCCTCACCATCATCGGCTACTCGCTCAACGACACCATCATCGTCTTCGACCGCATCCGGGAAAACGGGAAGAAGATGAGCCGCGCAGGGCTGCCCGAGATCATCAACCGCTCGGTCAACGAAACCCTGTCCCGGACCATCCTCACCTCGGGCACCACCCTCCTGGTGGTGGTGGCCTTGTTCTTCCTGGGCGGGGAGGTGATCCACAACTTCGCCTTCGCCCTCCTGGTGGGCATCGTCGTGGGTACCTACTCCTCCGTCTACGTGGCCAGCCCCATCCTGCTCCTGTGGACGCCCGCAGCCGGAGGAAAGCCCCTGGCCGTCAAGACGCGGGCCTGATCGCTTCATGAGCGGCACTACCCGAAAGCCCGGAGACAAGGGGCTCCTCCCCTGGCTGGTGCTCAAGAGCGCCCCCGGGCTTTCCAACCGCATGATCAAGAGGCTCCTGGACCGCTTCGGCGACGCCGAAGCGGTCCTTGCTTCCAACCCCCGGTCCTGGCGGGCCGTAGCCCGCGCGCCGGAGAAGGCCTGGGACCATCTGGCCCGCAGGCAGGCCCCGGAAGAGAGCCTCCAGGAGGTTGCGGCCGCCGTACAAAAGGGCCAATCCATCGTTACCTACGCAGACTCCGCCTACCCGCCGCTCCTGCGCGAAATCCCGGACCCTCCGCCCTTTCTCTTCGTCCTGGGAAGACTCCCCGCCGGGACCCGGAACGTTGCACTGGTGGGCTCCCGCACGCCTTCCCCCTACGGCGTGTCCACGGCGTTTTCCCTGGGACGCGATCTTGCACGGGCGGGCGTTTGCGTGGTATCGGGCATGGCCCGGGGCATTGATACCAAGGCCCACGAGGGGGCCCTGGCCGGAGACGGCAGCACCGTGGCCGTCCTGGGCTCGGGCCTGGACGTGGTCTATCCCCCGGAGAACCGGGGCATCGCCTCGGCCATTGCCGAGCGCGGGGCCGTGGTGAGCGAGTTTCCGCCGGGAACGGGGCCCAAGCCCTATCATTTTCCCATGCGGAACCGCATCATCGCGGGAATGTCCGCCGCCCTGGTGGTGGTGGAGGCGGCGGCCCGCAGCGGGGCGCTCATCACCGCCCAGATGGCCGCGGACGCAAACCGCGAGGTCTTTGCCGTGCCCGGAAGCGTCCAGTCGGCCAAGAGCGCGGGCACCAACAACCTCATCAAGCAGGGGGCCGGTCTCGTGGAAAACGCGGCGGACGTCCTGTCCCAGATGGAGCACGTGTTCGGCTTCTGCCAGGACCGCGCCGGTAAAGCCCCCGGGCCGGCCCTGGAAAAGCTGCCGCCCCCGGCGCTCGCGCCCGAGGAGCTGCCCGTCTGGGAGGCCCTGTCCGCCTACCCCGAGCCCGTGGACGAGATCTCCCGCAGGCTCGCCATGGACGTCCCCACCCTGCTCACGTTGCTGTTAACCATGGAAATCCGTGGCCTGGTGCGTCAGGCGCCGGGCAAGCTCTTTTCAAGAGGTTCATAAGCCGTGTCCAAGCCGCTCATCATCGTGGAGTCCCCCACGAAAGTAAAAACGTTGAAGAAGTACCTGGGAAACGACTACGCGGTGGAGGCCACCGTGGGCCATATCCTGGACCTCCCCGCCAAGGAGCTGGGCATTGACGTCGAAAAGGACTTCACCCCCAGCTACCAGCCCATCGCCGGCAAGAGCAAGGTCATCTCCCGCCTGAAAAAGGCGGCCTCGGACGCGGACACCATCTACCTGGCGCCCGACCCGGACCGCGAGGGCGAGGCCATTGCCTGGCACGCCGCCCAGGTGCTCCAGAAAAAGGGCAGGGTCTTCCACCGCGTGCTCTTCCACGAGCTCACCAAGACCGCCATCGAAAAGGCCATGGCCCATCCCCTGGAGCTCTCGGCCAGCAAGTACGACGCCCAGAAGACCCGGCGCATCCTGGACCGCCTGGTGGGTTACATGGTGAGCCCCCTCCTGTGGCGCAAGGTCAAGGGCGGCCTCTCCGCGGGCCGCGTCCAGACCGTGGCGCTCCGCATGATCTGCGAGCGGGAGAAGGAGATCCGCGCCTTCGTCCCCCAGGAGTACTGGACCATCACGGCGCTTCTCTCCAAGCAGGGCGCGGGCGCCTTCTCCGCCAAGCTCAAGAAGAAGTCGGGAAAGAACCTGGAGATCAAGGACGGCGAGACCGCGCAGAAGATCGTGGACGAGCTCTCCCAAAGCTCCTACACCGTGGCCGACGTGCAGAAAAAGCGGGTGCGCAAGAACCCCTTCCCGCCCTTCACCACCAGCAAGATGCAGCAGGAGGCCATCCGCAAGCTCAGGTTCTCGGCCCGCAAGACCATGAGCGTGGCCCAGCAGCTCTACGAGGGCGTCGAGCTCTCCCCCGGCGATATCGTGGGCCTCATCACCTACATGCGAACCGACTCCACCCGCATCGCCAACGAGGCCGCCGAAGAGGCGCTCTCCTTCATAGGCGAGCGCTTCGGAAAGGACTACCGCCCCGACTCGCCCCGATTCTTCAAGAACAAGAAGAACGTCCAGGACGCCCACGAGGCCATCCGGCCCACCTCCGTCGCCAATACCCCGGACAAGGTGGCCCCCTACCTCTCCGACGATCAGGCCAAGCTCTACCGCCTCATCTGGCAGCGCTTCGTGGCCTCCCAGATGCAGCCCGCACAATTCGACCAGACCAGCGTGTCCGTGGCCGCCGGCCCCTACGAGCTCACCGCGTCGGGCTCCATCCTGGTCTTCGACGGCTTCATGGCGCTCTACCAGGTGGCCGACGACGAGGAGGACAAGGACCTCCAGAAGCTCCCGGACCTGGCCAAGCAAGACCCCCTTGCCCTGAAAAAGCTCGACCCCAAGCAGCACTTCACCCAGCCCCCGCCCCGCTTCTCGGAAGCCAGCCTGGTGAAAGCCCTGGAGGAAAACGGCATCGGCCGCCCCTCCACCTACGCCGCCATCCTGTCCACCATCCGGGACAAGGACTACGTCGCCCTGGTCAAGGGCTACTTCCACCCCTCCGAGCTGGGCATGCTGGTGAACGACATCCTGGTGGCCAACTTCGCCGGAATCTTCGACGTGGCCTTCACCGCCACCATGGAAGACAAGCTAGACGACGTGGAAACCGCCCGCATCCCCCCGCAGAGCGTGCTTGCCGGCTTTTACGAGTCCTTTTCCAAAGACCTGGAGCGCGCCTCCAAGCAAATGGTTTCCATCAAGGGCGTGGGCATCCCCTCGGGCCTCTCCTGCCCCCGCTGCGAAAAGCCCCTCCACATCAAGGTGGGCAAGAACGGGCCCTTCCTGGCCTGCTCCGGATACCCGGCCTGCACCTACGCCTCCGACTATGCCCGCGACGAAAAAGGGAACGTGAAAGCCGCCCCGCCCCCGGAGCCCCCCGCCGACGCACCCGAGGCGGAACCCTGCGACAAGTGCGGCAAACCCATGGTGGTCCGCCAGGGCAAGTACGGCCCCTTCTACGCCTGCTCCGGCTACCCCAAGTGCAAGAACACCCGCAGCATGAACGGGGCCTCCGGCGAACAGGCCACCGGCGTCAACTGCCCCCGCGAAGCCTGCCAAGGCAAAATCGTGGAAAAGAAAAGCAAACGGGGCAAGCTCTTCTACGGCTGCTCCCGCTTCCCCGACTGCGACTACGCCACCTGGGACAAACCCGTTCCCGAACCCTGCCCCAACTGCGGCAGCCCCTTCCTCACCGAAAAAACATCGAAAAAGGAAGGCACCTTCCTCTCCTGCCCCAACCCCGACTGCAGCTATAAAAAAACACTGCCCAAGGAAGAACCCGAAGACAAATAACGGCAAAAGATAAAAGCAAAAGGCAAAAGATAAAGGCAAAAGATAAAGGCAAAAGCAAAAGAACTTGGGGGGGACCTTTTCTTTTATGAAAAAAGAAAAGGTC
>JBFMHL010000133.1:0-13899 GCA_040753055.1 Thermodesulfobacteriota bacterium
AGCCGCTGCCGGCTCCGGGGCTTCGGCCGCGGGAGGGGCCTTCTTCTTCCCGCCCTTTTTCACCGCCGCCTTTTTCTTGGGAGCTGCGACCTTCCCCTCAATCGCAACCGCCGCCGGCTTTTCCTCCACCGGCACAGGTGCCTTCGCCTCGGCGGGAGCATCCTTGGCCACCGGCTCCGAAGCCGCCTTCAAAACCGCCGGTCCGCTCTTCCTGGCCGCGGGTTTGGGCCTGGCTTTCGGCTTGGCGGCTGCGGCATGCTTGCCCTCCCCGGGTTTGGCCTTCCTCTCCGGCGCCGCTTTGGGCTTCTCCGGTACCAAGGAAAGGTCCGCTTTCCTCTTGGCAGCTCTTTTTTCAATTATTTTCTCGAAATTATCGTATGCGACCCTTTCCCGGTCCGTGGAGGAAAGGCCCAGGGAGTTTAAGAAGTCTGCGAAGTAGGCGTAGTTGAACCTGCCCTTTTCGTGATGGAAATACGGCCCGTCGCTACCGAACAGGCACTTCTCCGGGCCGGCCAAGGCCAGGGCGATCTTGGCGATCCTGTAGTCCACATACTCCGAGCAGGAAAGGTCCACGTAAACATTGGGCCTCCGGCCCGCCAGCGCACAGACCTGGCGGATGTAGGGGAGCCCGGCGTGGGCGAAGATCATGGTCACGTCCGGGAACCGGTCCGCCAGAGCGGCAAAGTCGCCGTTCTCGTCCGCTCCCAGATGGATGAGCATGGGAAGGGAAAGCTCGCGGCACACCGCAGCAGTCTTGAAAAGCTTTTGAATCGAATAGTTGTGCCAGTAGGGATGGACTTTTACCCCGATCATGCCCGGCCTCTTGGCGCAGCGCCGGATCTCGTGCTCCGGGTCCGCAGGCCCGGCCGGGTTCACGAATATCCACCCCACGAAGCGGTCCGGCCTTTCCGCCACCGCCCGCATCACGCGGTCGTTGTCCGGCTGGGCCCGGATTCGGTACAGGCTCCCGCCGATGTCCACCATCCCCGATTTCTTCACCAGGCTCTGGTACACGGCCCGGGCCGCCGCCGGAATGGCCCTGCCCCGGGCCGCTATGGCTCGCCGCAGAATGGGGCCCGCCACCTTCATGAACGTGTTGTGCTTGACGTCCGGGCACATGGGCGCGATGAGCGCCGTTTTCTTGACGCCGGCCGCGTCCTGGCTCTCCAGGAGCCCCACCAGGGAAACCGAGATCTCATCCAGGTGAAAGTGGCAGTCGAACATACGCCCTCCTTTGCGCCGGCGGTGAAGAAAAAGAGAAAACTAAAAACTATGAAAAATACAAAGAAAAAGGATTTCGCGGGGGAGGGGGGAAACCCCCTTTTGAAAAGAACGGCTTTTCCCCCTCCCCCGCACCCCCTCTCCCTTTTTAAGGTAAAACTTTTTGATGCGAAGGGGACAGCCTTGTACGACCTCCGGCCCGCAAGGGCGCAGGGCCGGAAACGATGGCGCCGGAAACGGGGAAGCGCCTCCTTTTCAACGGGTCCGGGGAGGCGTGTTTTCCAGGAACGCCAGGACCGCCTGGGCGGTATCCCCCGGTTTTTCCAGCTGGGGCGTATGCCCGCACTGGGAAAGAAGCACAAGGGTCGAGCCCGGGATCTCCTGGTTGAACCGATGCGCCAGCGAAACCGGAATCCAGGGGTCGTTCTCTCCCCAGATGATGAGGGTGGGCGCCGCCACCTTCTTCACCGCGGCGATGAACCCATCGCACTTCTCCTGCTCGTGGCCCCGGCCGATGGCCGTCATGGCGTACAGGGCGTTTTCCGTGCGCAGCCGGTTGTAGAAGGCGTCCACCAGTTCCGGGGTCACCTTGCTGTCGTCGTAGAACACCTGCTTCAGGTTGTCCCGCACCATGTACTTGCCGAAGATGAGCGGGGCCAGGGTGGACGCTCCGGGCAGCGTGGTGAGGGTGATCACGAACGGCCGCTTGAAGGGATATCCGCCCGCATCCACCAGCACCAGGCGCTCCACTTTTTCCGGGTGGGCGGCGTCCAGCAGCACGGCCACCTCGCCTCCCAGGGAGTTTCCCACCACCGTGGCGCGTTCAAGCCCCACGGCGTCCATGAAGCCGGCCACGCCCTCCATGAGCCCGGTGGCCGTGTAGTTGCCGTCCTTGGGCTTGTCGGACCAGCCGAAGCCCATCATGTCCACCGCCCAGACGTCGTATCCCTTTTCATTGAGCAGCGGCGCCACGTCCTTCCAGGTGTAGGAGCTGTCGGAAAAACCGTGGATGAGGAGCACTTTCTCTCCCGGGCCCGGCAGGTGCTGGTAGTAATAGCGCACTCCGTTTAGGTCCGCATACTGGCCCTTGTCCGCGTCCGTGCGGACCTTGTCCACGGGCTGGTAGTGGACGAACATGCCGCATCCCGCGGCCAGCAAAAGCACGGCAAAAAGCGCAGCAGCGATCCTGCGTTTTCCCATATCAGCCTCCGAAAAATGAAAAGAGCGATGCAGGTTCAAGGTTTATGGAAGCATAAACCTGTTCTCGTGGGAAAAGCCCCGTGTGCATTCCTCATAACGCAACGCGCCATTAAATCCAAGAGCCCCGGAAGAAAAAGAGGAGGATGAACGCGCTTTCCCCGGAACAAGGGAGACTTCTTTTCCTTTTACTCCTCCCCCAGATACAGCTCCGTGGGGGAGACGGGGCCGCGGAGAATCCTTCCGATGGCCCGCCGGGCGGCCTTTGCCAGCTCCGGAAAGGAGTCGGTGAGATCCGTGATCTGCCTGAGGTTGTCCGCGGTGCGGAGGATGAGGGAAGCCAGGTCGCCGTCGGCCATTTCGGTTATGGAGCGGGCTTCCTCCCATTCGGCGTTGCCGGCCCAGGCATAGATGGTGGCGGCGGGCCAGAGGAGCGGAGTCCGGGGGGAGAATCCGCGGGATGCCATCTTCCTGCACAAAGGAAGCACCGCCGCGGAGAGCCTGTCGTAGGCAGGGATGAGCCGCGGGCCCAGGGCGCGGCGGTTGATGGGCGCTTCCTGGTCGCGGTCCGGGACGAATACGGCAACCAGCGCGGCCAGCAGGCGGGAGTCGTTGGCCGGAAGGACCTGCCGGCGGATGCACTCGGCCAGCAGGAGGGGGTGGTCGGCCCGCAGGGCGGACGCCCAGGCGCCCTCCTCGGTGAGCCGGTCGTCCTCGGTGACGTAGGAAAGCTCTTTCAAAAAGTTCAGGTGCCGCAGGAAGTCGGGCCAGAGACTTACGGACCGGCGCTTTCCCCCCTCCCGCGCCCTCTCGGCCAGGAAGCGGGCAAAGGACCGCTCCAGCACCACCTCGATGTCGGCCACGGTGTGGGACATGAGGAGGTTTAGGCACATGGAAAAGTCAATGCGGATGCGGGAGAGCACCGGTCCGGGAGGCTCGGCCACGAGCCGCGCCACATGCTCCACGTCCAGGAAGGGCCCGGCCACGGCCAGCAGGAATCCGATGCGGTCCATGCCCCGGCGGCCGGCGCGCCCGGTCATCTGGAGAAACTCGGTGGCGGTGAGGGGCGCGAAGTCGGAGCCGTTGAAACGGTCCGAGTCCAGGATGACCACGGTTCGCGCCGGGAAGTTTACGCCCGCCGCCACCGTGCTGGTGGCGAAGACGGCGTCCACCAGGCCGCGGGAGAGGAGCTGCTCCACCAGGAGCTTCCAGGCGGGGAGCTGGCCCGCGTGGTGGGCGGCCACGGCCGCGCGCCGCAGGGACGGGAGCTGGGGGTGGTCCTCCAGGTAGGGATGGGCCGCCACGGTCACGTCCACGTAGGCGTTGCGCTCCCGCGTGCGGGCCCGGTCGTCGGTGACGGGCCGCGCCAAGCGGGTGGCGGCCACGTCGCAGTCCCTTCTCGATTTCAAAAAGAAGATGGCGGGCAGCAGGTTGTTTTTGTGAAGAACCTCCATGATTTCGGAGATATGCGGCGGCTTCCCGTAGAAGCGCTTCTTGCCCGGCTTGCGGGACTTGAGCATGGCGTATAAGCGGTGGTCCAGCACGGTTCGCTTTTTGCCGCCTTTCTTCTGGGTTTCCACAAGCGGCAGGAGCGCGCCGGAGGGGTGCAGAAAAAGGTGGGCCAGGGGGACGGGCCGGGCGGTTTCCCGCACCACGCGGCACGGCCGCTCCCGGATGCGGGAGATCCACTCCGCTATGGCCTCCGCGTTTCCGATGGTGGCGGAGAGCAGCAACAGCGGCACCCGCGACGGCAGGTAGATGATGGTCTCCTCCCACACCACGCCCCGGTCCGCGTCGCCCAGGTAGTGGGCCTCGTCCAGCACCACCAGGTCGGCCCCGATGTCGCAGCCGCGGTGCATGCAGTCGTAAAGCTGGTTGCGCAGGATCTCGGTGGTCCCCACGATGAGCCGGGCCTGCGTGTTCTCCCGGCGGTCGCCGGTGAGGATGCCCACATCGCGGGAGCCGAAGTGGGCGGAGAACTCGATAAACTTGCTGTTGGAAAGGGCCTTCAGGGGCGATGCGTACCAGCACCGGCCACCCGCTTCCAGGACCCGCTCCATGGCCTTGACGGCGATGTAGGTCTTGCCCGAGCCCGTGGGCGCGGTCACCAGGCAGTCGCTCTCCGCAACCGCTTCCACCGCTTCCGTCTGGAACGGGTCGGGCACGAAGTCGCGGGGCGCGGGCGACCCGATGCGGCAGAACAGCCGCGCAAGCCGCTGGTCCGGCTCGGCCTTATTCTTCGCGCGCCTGCGGCCCTTTCCTTTGGACCGCCGGGCGTGCTCCTTCCAATCCGCATGGGACATGAATCACCGTGAAAAACGTAACAGCGAAAAAAGATTCCGCCGGGGAGAGGCTCTTTTTGAAGAGCGGGCTTTTCTCCCGGCACCCCCCCTCTATGAAGCGAAATTTCCTCAAGTGCGGGATTGAATCGGGTTTCGCCGGTGTTATGGTTCACCCCGGTTCATGAAAAAATGCTACATAGGGCCAGCGTACAAAAAGTCATAGCACACTTTCCGTCCCAAAGGGACCGGCCGGAGTGCGCTAAACGGAAAATGAAGGGAAGGAGGCATTCGTGAAATCGTTCAGAAGCTTCACCATCGCGCTGGCGGCAGTTGTTTTGTGCCTGTCGTCCGGCTGCGCCCTTATGGAGAGGGGAGCGGAAGGCGGCTTCGTGCATTTTTTTGTTGTGCCCAAGACCATGCCCGACGGAAGCAGCGCCAAGGAACAGATGGACGCCCTGAAGGTGTGGCTCTGCGACAAGGCCGGCGGATACACCGAGCTTCCCGACGCCCCCGGCGGGTGGATGAACCACCAGGGCGGGCTGGAGACATCCGACCAGCACGCATTCCTAGTCTCGGCCCCGGCCAACATGAAAGATGAAATAACCGCTTATGTGAAAAAGGAGTTCGCCGAGACCGATCCATACGTGATGGTGTGGAAAGCGGAAAAATAAGGGCGAAAGGCGGAACGGCAGGGAAAAGCTTTCCGGGGGAACCCTTTCTTTCTCCACGAAAGAAAGGTTCCCCCCAGGTCATTTCCCTTCCTGCCTTTACCGGTTTTTCATCAACCCCTGCCGTGCGATCTCCTCCAAAACCAGGCGCGCGGGCTTAAAGTCCGGGTCATGGGCAAGGGCCTGCTGCAATTCCTTTATCGCCTCCTCCTTTTTTCCCATGACCAAAAGCTCCAGGCCCAGGTTGTGATGGGCCTCGGCCATACCCGGGTCGATGGCCAGGGCGGCGCGGTACTGCTCGATGGCCTGCTCCGGATGTCCCAGCCGGGCCAGGGCCACCCCCAGGTTCAGGCGGGTGCGGGTGAGGTTCGGATTCACGGCCAGGGCGGCCCGGAAATGCTCCGCCGCCTCCCTGTTCCTTCCCGCCCCGGAGCAGATCATGCCCAGGTTGTTCTCCGCCATCCAGGCTTTGGGGTTCCGGGCCAGGGTGGCGCGCCACAGCACCTCCGGGTTGCGGAACGTGCGGCACTGGCCGTAGGAAAGAAGCGAGAAGCTTCCCAGGGCCAGCACGCACAGGGCTGCCACGGCGATCTTTCCCCGGTCGCCCGCGCGGGAAAAAAGCAGCGCGGCCCCGGCCGCGGCCGGGGCGAGCAGCGCGGGCATGGCAAGGTACTGGAAGTGGTCGGAAACCCAGTAGAAGAGGAAGGGGTAGACATTGAAGAATCCCAGGGCCGGGAACAGGATGACGGCATAGCAGGCGGCCGCGGCGAACGGGGCGCGGCCGATGCGGTTCCGGGCGAAAAACAGCGCGGCTAAAACAGCGACGGCGGATACGGGGTAAAGCCAGGCCGTAACCGAGGCCGGGTCCAGGGGAAACTTGGGGTAGACAAAGCAAAGGCCGTCGGGCCAGAAGAGCTTTTCCGCGTAGAACCACAGGGCCCGGCCCGCCAGGAGCACCCGTTGCGGGAAGGTCAGGGACCAGTCCGGGCCCAGGGCGCCCACGTGGAATTTTTCCAGCCAGGCGGTCAGAAGCCCCAGGGCCAGGCCCAGGGCAAGAAAGGGCACGACCGCGAGAAGGTGGTAGACCGAAATCCTCCGCGACTTGGCCCACAGGATAATAAGCGCCACCACGGGCAGGGACACGGCCACGGTCTTGGAGAGCATGGCAAGCAGGAACAAAAACAGGCCGGCCGCGTAGAGACGCAGCGGATGCCTGGCCTTTATGGCCCCGAAGCCGGCCAGCAGGCATTGCAGCGAGGAAAAGTAGAAGACCGCGCAGAGAACGTTCTTGCGTTCGGAGATCCAGGCGACGGACTCCACGGCCACGGGGTGCCAGGCAAAGAGGGCCGCGGCCAGCCAGGCCCCGGGCATGCCCAGGGCGGCCAGCAGCCGCCAGAGGAGCAGGGCGGCCAGCAGGTGCAGCGTGACGTTTACCGCGTGGTAGCCGGCGGGGTTGTCGCCCCAGAGGCGGCGTTCGATAAAGAAGGTGGTGAAGGTCAGCGGGTAGTACTGGGGCGTCATCCCGGGCCGGAGCCAGATGGCCGCGAGCCCGGCCTTGGTCCGCAGGGCGGAGTTATCCGTCACGTACCAGTTGTCATCCCACACGAAGCCGGAAGAAAAGGAAGGAAGATAGATGAGGAGGGTGAAGAAAACGAGGAGGCCGAATTTCCAATAGCCATAGGTGCGATGGCGACCGTTTTCCACAATACCCACCCATGATGATTTGCCCGGCACAGGCATGGCCCGGATACATTCGATTCACGCCAGTATATCGCGGGGCGGTAAAGAGTAAAGGAAGAAAGGGACACAGGGATTGAAGGAGTTGTGCGGGGGGCTTTTCGGGAGAAAGAAAGGCCCCCCGTTCGCTGCAAACCCCGCCTGCGGCTTTGCCCATCGCCAGCACGGACGGTCACGCAGGTCCGTGTAGTAGGCTCCCGCGCCTGCCTGTCTTCGCGCCTTGCATCCGGAACCTTGCAACAAACGGCAGCTCCTGCGGCACCGTAGCTCCCGCAAGCCGGAGAGGGCCTTCCAACACAACGCGTCCTTGGTGTGGCCGGCGGGCGGGCCCAAGTTCGGCCGCAAGACCATCGCCGAGTTCCGGCGCAACAACCGGGCCCTGGCCGGGTTAGCCCAACATCTATTTACGGCCAATTCGTTGGGTGAACCCTTGCCTTGCTCGGAAACAGCCAGCCAGCGAAACTGCGGGCTGTTTATAAAAAAGAGCATATTCCGTAAAAGGTTCTATGCTTTCCATCCTATATATTTAATGTCATATATTTATGATATAGATCCGACATAAAGTGCTATAAGCTGTTTCAAAACCCCGGATCGCATTTGCCGACAAGGCGCCAAATCGAGGAAAACCGGGCCGGGCGTTGACGCGCACCGGGACGGCAAGGCGGAGGGACGGGATGGCGGAGACCATAGCCAGGGCGAAGGTGGAGGACGCGGAGGAGATCCTTGCGCTGCAGAAGCTCGCCTACCAGTCCGAGGCCGAGCTTTACGGCGATTGGTCCATTCCACCGCTCACGCAGACTCTCGCCGACCTGCAGGGGGAGTTCAATGATTTCATAGTGTTGAAGGCGATGGAGGGGGATCGGATCGTGGGAGCGGTGCGGGCGAGGATGGAGGCTGGTGTCTGCGCAGTGGGGCGCCTGGTGGTCCATCCCCAGGTTCAGCGGCGGGGCATCGGGTCCAGGCTTTTGCAGGAGATCGAAAAGCGGTTTCCCGAGGCGCGGAGCTACGAGCTTTTCACCGGGAGCAAGAGCGAGGCCAACATCCGCCTGTACCGGCGTCACGGATACGGGGTCACGCGGACCGAGCGGCTTTCGCCCAGGGTGTCCTTCACCTTCATGGAAAAGCCCGGAAGAGACCGGGGGAAGTAGCCCTTGAAGCACCCGGAGAGGCTCTTTGTGACCCAAGAAGTTTTGCGGAAAGGGGGGGTGGGGGTGCGGGGGAGGGGGGAAAAGCCGCTCTTTTCAAAAGGGGTTTTCCCCGCTGCCCCGCAAAGTTTTTTGTCTTTCTTATCGTTTCCCCTTCCCCGGAGGGAACCAGCAGCGGGGGTCCTTGTCCAGGCGCTGGCAGACCAGGGCGCTGATTCGGGAGAGTTCCTCCCGGGCTTGGGGGGGCAGGGTGACCTCGGCGGCCTGGGCGTTTTCGCAGGCCTGGGCAGCGCTGCGGGCTCCGGCGACGGCCGCGGTGCCGGGCCGGGCCAGCACCCAGGCGAGCGCCAGCCGGGCTCGGGAGAGAGACAGGGTGTCGGCCAGGGCGGCCAGGCGTTTCCCCGCTTCCAGCACGCCGGGGTAGACCTCCGGGGCGAAGAGGCGGTTTTGGCTGCGGTGGTCGCCCGGGGCAAAGGCGGGCAGGGCGCCGAAGCGGCCGGCCAGGATGCCCTGGGCCAGGGGGGAGTAGGCCAGGAAGGCGGCGCCGTTCTTTTCGCACCAGGGCAGGACGTCCTTTTCCGCATGGCGCCAAAAGAGGTTGTAGGGCGACTGGACCGCGTTGACGGGGATCAGGCCTGCGTACTCGCCCAGCTCCTCGGGGTTCATGTTGCATAGTCCCACGGCGCGGGCCTTCCCTTCCCGGACCAGCTCGGCCAGGGCCGCGGCGGTCTCGGCCACGGGCACCTTTTTCATGCCGAAGGAGCCGGAGGGCCAGTGCACCTGGAACAGGTCCAGGTAGTCGGTCCGGAGGTTCATAAGGGAGCGTTCGCAGGCCTTCTTCACGGCGTCCCGGTGCAGGTGGTTGGCGAACACCTTGCCCAAGATGGCCACCTGGTGGCGGACGCTTCCCAGGGCCTTGGCAACGATGCGTTCGGAGTGCCCCTCGCCGTAGGACTCGGCAGTGTCCACCGCGGTGATGCCTGCGTCGAAGCCCGCCCGGAGCATGCGGACCGACTCGGAGTCGTCCACCTCCGCCCAATGCTGCCGGCCGACGAGCCACCCGCCCATGACGATGCGGGAGATCCGAATCCCGGGCGATCCCAGGAGAAGCGTTTGCATGGAAGCCATTCCATTGAAAACTAGAAAAAGACCTTTTGCGGGGGAGGGGAAAAACCTCTTGTGAAAAGAAAGGCTTATCCTTACCCCGAGGCGGCTTTGCCGCCCGGGGACCCCATTTCCCCCTTCCCTTTTGCCGCAAAACTTCTTGAATCATGAACAAAGACTGCAATTTTGGTGCAACCACTGAAAGAAAAGCAAAAAGGCTTTCAATGGGAAAGGGAAAAAAGCGAAAATTTGGACATGCCCTAGAAGCTGTTTCATAACCCCATCTGGCGCCCCAGGGCGGCGTTCCGGGCCTTTTCAAAATGCTCACATACAAACTCTATGCTCCGCTTTTTCGTCGGCCCGCGCCTTGCCCTGAAACGTGATCCGGGGTTATGAAACAGCTTCTATACAAATTTCTTTTCAATTTTGTTCCCGCGCCGGCTTGTGCTACTTGTAGCCCGAGTTTGATCGGCAAGACAAGGAGGTCGTGATGGAGGAACAGCAAGCCGGGGAGCTTGTCGAGCTTTTGGGTCATGAGTTTTCGGACCTTTCATTGCTCCGGCAGTCCCTGTGCCACGGCTCCTATCCCGCGGAGAACCCGGACGATCCCGTACGCGACAACCAGCGCCTGGAGTTTCTGGGGGACGCGGTCTTGTCGCTTTCGGTTTCGGACATGCTGATGGAGCGGTTCCCGGAGGCGGCCGAGGGCGATTTGACCCGCATGCGGGCGAGCCTGGTGAGCGAGGCCCGGCTGGCGGAGGTGGCGCGGGGCCTGTGCCTGGGGAAGCATATCCTGCTCAGCCGCGGCGAGAACCTTTGCCGGGGCTTTGACAAGCCCAGTATCCTGGCGGGCTGCCTGGAGGCGGTGATCGGGGCGGTCTACCAGGACGCGGGCTTCGGTGCGGCGTTCCGGGTGGTGGAGAGGCTTTTGGGGGGGCTGATCCAGAGCCTGCCCGACGGGCTGTCCGCCCAGGATCACAAGACCCACCTGCAGGAACGGTCCCAGGCGCTGTTCCAGGGCGCCCCCCGCTACGAGGAGGTGGCCGAGGAGGGCCCGGACCACGACAAGACCTTTTTCGTACGCGTGACCCTGCCGGACGGGAGCTTTGCCGAAGGGTCGGGCAGGAGCAAGAAGGCCGCGGCCCAGGACGCTGCGGCAAAGGCCTTGCAGGGGCTTTCCGAAAAGGAGGGCTAGGCCTTGGGCGGGGCGCCCTACATCGTGCCCGTGTTCCTCCCCCATGCGGGCTGCAAGAACCGTTGCAGCTACTGCAGCCAGGAGACGGCCACGGGCTTTTCCCCGGAGGACGTTTCCCCGGAGTCGGCCCGCAGGCGCATCGAGGAAGGCCTGGCCCTTTCCCGCCGTCCCCGGGAGCGGACCGAGATCGCCTACTACGGCGCGAACTTTTTGAGCCTCCCGCCCGAGATGCTGGCCGCCCATCTGGCCGTCGCGCAGGAGTTCATCTCCTCCGGCCGTGCCCACGCCGTGCGCTTTTCCACCCGGCCCGACAGTATTTGCGAGAGCAGCCTGGCGCAGCTTTCCGGGTGCCCGGTCTCGGTGATCGAGCTGGGGGCCCAGAGCATGGACGATGCCGTGCTGGCCGCCTGCCGCCGGGGGCATGCGGCGGAGGACACCATCCGGGCGGCTGGGCTGGTAAAGAAAGCGGGCATCGCCCTGGGTCTGCACCTTATGGCGGGCCTGCCGGGCGAAAGCCACGGGTCCTTCCTCTCTTCGGTCCGTGCGGTGGCGGCGCTTCTGCCCGACCTTGTCCGCATCCACCCCTGCCTGGTCCTGGCAAAAAGTGCCCTCGCCCATGAGCTTGCTTCCGGGACGTATACGCCCCTTTCGCTCTCCGAGGCGGTGGTCTGGGTCGCCGACGCCTTTTCCCTTTTCCGCGAAGCCGGCATCCCCCTGGCCCGCATGGGGCTTTTGCTCCCTCCCGGAGCGGACCCGGCACGCCTGGTGCTTGCCGGCCCTTATCATCCGGCCTTCGGCGAGCTGGTCCTCTCCGAGGTTTTTCTTCGCAAGGCGCGGGCCGCCCTGAATGCCGCGCCTCCTGAAAGCCGCGCCCGCCTTGCCGTCCATCCCCGAAGCCTGTCCCGCATGCTGGGCCATCGAAGGCAAAACATCCGGACCCTGTGCCGGGAGCTGGGCCTTTCCGCCGTCACCGTGTCCGCCGATCCCTCCCTGGACGAGTTCTCCGTAAGGCTGGTTCCGTAAACGGAAAGCTCCGCTTGCGGACCAGGAATGATTTCTAGTATGCTTACCGGTAATCCAACGTGAAGCATCCCGGTTCCACCCGCCCCTTCCCTCCGGTGTCGTTTCGCCGGCGCAGCCACAACCCGCCCCAAGGAGGATCGGACATGAAGAAGATTCTTTTCGCCGTTGCGGCCCTTTCCCTGATCTTTGCCGGGGTTTGCCTCGCCGCCGACCCCATCCGCGTGGGCATCGTGCTTCCGCTCACCGGAAAGCTCGCCAACTTCGGCGAGATCGAGAAGAACTCCTTCACCATGGCCCTGGAAAAGATCAACGCGGCAGGAGGCGTTTCGGGCCGGCCCATCGAGCTGGTCATCGAGGACACCACCGGCAAGCCCGAGGTGGCGCGGTCCGCCATCGAGAAGCTCATCTCCCGGGACAATGTGGTCATGGTGGGCGGCGGCTACTCCAGCTCGGCCACCTGGGCGGCGGTGGCCGTGGCCCAGCAGCGCAAGACCCCCTTCCTGGTGAACACCGGCTCGGCCGACAACATAACGGAGCAGGGCTGGAACTACATCTTCCGCCTCAATCCGCCGGCTTCCGAGTACCCCCATGCGCTGGACTCCTTTTTAAAGACCAACTGCCCGGACGTGAAGACCGTGGTTATCCTCCACGAGAACTCGCTGTTCGGCCAGACCTCCTCCAAGGAGTTCGAGGAGCAGTGCAAGAACGCGGGCTTAAACGTTCTGATGAAGGAGGGCTACGAGGCGGGCGCCGTTGACTTCAAGCCCTTGCTGGTCTCCGTGAAGGCCAAGAACCCGGACCTCATCTACATGGTCTCCTACGTCATGGACGCCTCGCTGCTCATGCGCCAGGCCAAGGAGCTGAACCTGAATGCCAAGCTCTTCGTGGGCGGCGGCGCGGGTTTCACCATGCCGGAGTTCCTGAAGAACGCCGGCCCGGCCGCGGATCTGGTCTACTCCGCCACTCTTTGGACCGAGACGGTTCCCTATCCCGGGGCCATGGACTACTTCACCGAGTACCAGAAGCGCTTCGGCCAGATGACCGAGTACCACGGAGCAGAGGCCTACGCCGCCATGTTCGTCATCGCGGACGCGCTCAAGCGCGCCAAGTCCCTTAGCCGCGACGACGTGCGGCAGAGCCTGGCCCAGACCGACATGATGACCGCGTTCGGCCCGGTGAAGTTCATCTCCTATGACAACAAGACCCAGCAGAACAAGCTGCCCACCTTCCTGGTCCAGTGGCAGAAGGGCGCGCTGGAAACGGTATGGCCCAAGGACATGGCCACCAAGCCCTTTGTCTACCCGACTCCGGCCTGGGACAAGAGGTAGGCCGGCGCCGAAGGAGAATACCACAATGACGCTACGACCCCGGAGGAGGCGGCGCCCGCCGCCTCCTCCGGGGTCGGGACAAGGACGCGAGCCGTGGAAGTCTTTTTCCAGACGCTGGTTGCCGGAGTCCTGAAGGGGGGGCTCTACGGGCTCATCGGCATCGGCATGACGCTCATCATGGGGGTCATGGGCATCATCAACCTGGCCCACGGCCAGCTCATGATGGTGGCCATGTACGTCACCTTCGCCTGCTTCGAGTTCCTGGGCATGGACCCCTATGTCTCCCTCCTGGTCAGCATGCCCGCCCTGTTCCTGCTGGGGGCGCTCATCCAGCGCTACCTTCTCAACCCCCTCATCGCCAAGGACTCCATCCTTCCGGAGAACCAGGTGCTCATGACCGTGGGCATCGGCATGGTGCTCACGGAGGTGATCCGCTCCATCTTCGGTTCCAACTACCGCTCGGTGCAGACCAGCTACTCCGGGGCCGCCTGGTTCGTACACGGCATCTCCTTCTCCGTGCCGCTCACCGCGGCCTTCATCCTGGCGGTGCTGCTCACGGCCGGGATGTTCTTCTTCCTGCTGAAAACCGACATCGGCCGCAGCATCCGGGCCACGGCCCAGGACAAGGACGCGGCCCTGCTCATGGGCGTGGACACCCGGAAGATCACCGTCATCACCTTCGGCATCGGCGCGGCCCTGGTGGCGGCCGCGGGCACCATGCTTATGCCGGTCTACTATCTCTTTCCGGACATCGGCGGGCCTTTCACCCGCAAGGCCTTCGTCATCACCATCCTGGGCGGCCTGGGCTCCACCGTGGGCGCCATCCTGGGAGGGCTCACCCTGGGGCTGGCTGAGGCCTTCGGCGCCACCTACATCGGCATGGCCTACGACGACATGATCGGTCTCCTGATCTTCATCCTGGTGCTCCTGTTCCTGCCCGGGGGCTTCAAGAGGCTGACCAAGGTTTAAAAGAATGGGGGGGACCTTTCTTTCATGGTG